>JABDBK010000054.1 GCA_013288655.1 Gammaproteobacteria bacterium
ATGAGAAATATGAACTAAACCCGCGATTAAAATAGAATAAAATGGCCATCTTGCTTGAACACATGCATGCATCGCAGCATTGAGACCTTCCGACAAGGTTTCAGCACTTTGCAAATAACATATTCCGTCAGTATTAATGACAGAACCATTAACACTACTCCACAATGAAAAAACAATACTGCTTATTGCCACACAAAAATAAATCGGAGCATATCGCAAATTTAAGCTGTACATTCTATAAATTCCCTAAGTATGACTTGAAAATCATCGGCTAATTCTGGATGTTTTAATGCATAAGCTATCGTTGCCTGCAAATAACCTAACTTACTACCACAATCAAACCGTTTCCCTTGAAATTGAAAAGCAAGTACTGTTTCAATCTCAAGAAGCTTGGCAATCGCATCCGTTAATTGAATTTCACCGCCTGAACCTGCTGCTGTATTTTCTAAAAAGGTAAAAATGGAAGGCGTTAAAATATAACGGCCTACCACACCCAAATCGGATGGAGCTTCAAGTGGACTTGGTTTTTCAACAATTCCACGGACCGTACAAACATTTGTATTTTTTGTATTGACATCCACAACACCATATTTTTTTGTCTCATGAGGTGCAATGCTTTCAACAGCAATCACGCTTGCCTGTGTTTGGTTAAAAACAGTCATCATTTGTTGTAGACATGTTTTTTCACCTCCATCTATCAAATCATCTGCCAACAGCACGGCAAAGGGCTCATTCGAAATAAGTTGTTTTGCGCACAACACAGCATGCCCTAATCCTCTAGGTGATTTTTGCCGCACGTAAGCGCATGAGACACCTTCCGGCAAAATATCTTGCACTAATGTTAATAAATCCTGTTTTCCACGCTCAAGCAAATTAAGCTCTAATTCAAAGTTGGAATCGAAATGATCTTCAATAGCGCGTTTACTACTGCTCGTTACAAAAATCAATTCTGTGATACCTGCAGCAATAGCGTCTTCAACAGCATACTGGATAAGTGGTTTATCAACAATTGGCATCATCTCTTTTGGATTTGCTTTAGTTGCTGGTAAAAATCGCGTTCCTAGTCCCGCCACTGGAAATATGGCTTTCGTCACTTTCATATTTTTATATCTCCTTTGAGACGTGCCCGAAAATTTGGCAGATATTACCATAAATTATTCAATAGACAAAATGCAAAACCTATACTTTCAATCCCCTGTAGATCATAATATACTTTTTTACATGTTTATATCGGATGTTTCAAAAATGCGCAAAAATGTTTTGATATTTAACCATGGATTCAAAGATGGATTTATCGAAGCAAGCAACCAATATAGTCGATTATTTGATCAAAACAAATACAATGTCACAGTCGCTTACCTGGATGGCGAACCTAATGAGGCAATACGAAAGAAACATCTTGCTGAAAATATTTTATTTTTAAATACCCCGCTCCAAGAAAAACGTGGACTCAAGCTACACACTATAAAAAAAATGTTAGCCTTCCATCGAAGGCATAAATTTCATATTGTCATCTGTCATCGTTATAAACCCACTTATATTATGCTTTGGGTGGCAAGGTTTTGTCGAATTCCTCACTTATGTTGTGTTATGCACGAAATGAACACGTTTAGCCATTTCACAAGAAAACTGACTTTTAAGTTATTAGCACAGAAAAATATTATTCTAGCGGGTGTTTCAAACGCTGTTCGTGATGATTTGAAAAAAAGCCTGACTCGTTCTTATCAGGATCGAATCATGACACTATATAATGTGATAGATGTCACAGCAACGGAAACTCAGTTATTGAACCGAATGGATGCGAGAGAACAATTTAAGCTATCCCATCATGATTTTGTGTTTGGCATACTAAGCCGTTTGGTAGTTGCGAAAGACCATAAAACATTAATCGAAGCATTTGCTATCATAAAATCTCAATGCCCAAATGCAAAACTGGTAATCATGGGTGATGGAGAACTTAAACCTGTATTAGAAAATCAAATTACACAATTAGGATTGCTTAATGACATCATGATTACAGGATTTCTGCCTAAAGCATTTACCCTGCTCAAAGCCTTAGATGTTTTTGTGTTAAGTTCAATCAAGGAAGCATTTGGACGTGTATTATTAGAAGCCATGATCGCCAAATGTCCTATTATAGCTACAAAAACAGATGGTATTCCTGAAGTGCTTTGCGATGTTGGCATGTTAGTTGAAAAACAAAATCCTCGCGAATTAGCAAACGCTATGCTGAAGTTTTATCATATGTCCGCAGATGAGAGAGCAATACAGGCTAACAAGGGATATCAAAAAAGTATTCATGATTTTTCAATAGATCGATTTAAAGAAGTTTTTTGGGATAAAGTCATTAATAAGCATTTTTATTCACAAACCCATGAATGATCGTCAAAAAGATTATTTTTAGATCAAGAAACAACGACCAATTTTCTATATAATACAAATCATATTCCACACGCTTTTCCATTTTCGTGATAATTTCAGTTTTACCACGCCATCCATTGACCTGGGCCCAGCCTGTAATCCCAGGCTTAACTTTATGTCTTTGCATATAGGCTTTGATAGAGTCTTTATAAAATTCATTATGTTCGACCGCATGTGGTCTTGGGCCTACAATAGACATTTTACCCTGTAAGACATTATAAAATTGGGGCAGCTCATCGAGACTGGTCTTACGCAAAAAACGTCCTAACGGTGTAATACGTGCGTCATTTTCAGAAGCTTGGGTGACAACTCCGGGCTTATCCTCATGTTCATACATGGTACGAAATTTATAAACATTAATCACCCTACCATCCCAACCATGTCTTTTTTGCTTAAATAATACTGGACCTTTAGATGTAAGTTTTACTGCAATCGCTATGATTAATAATAAGGGACTCACTATCAAAATAATCAAGCTGGCAAGCAACTTATCCTCTAAGGCTTTAATAATTTTATTCATGCCAATCATGGGTGAGGCACTGAGATTGACTGCTGGAAAACCCGCTAGATCAGTAAACGAATGATTATGCAAATCGAGCCCAAAAACATCTAATACAAAACGTATGGCGATCGTATGATGACGTAATTGATAAAGCAAATCCTTAACACAATCTTCAGCGCCTAACGGTAAAGCGAGCCAAATCTCATCAATAGCTAGCTTGGACTGTTCTAAATATAGCCCGAGGTCCTCAGGTCTAGACTGAACTTCAAATATTTTTTCAACACGAAATCCTGTCCACAAAGCTTGATGCACGGTTTCAGCGAGCTTAGCACTCAATTTTCCAGCACCAATGATGATCACTCTACGCTCATTCATTCCATGAGCACGCATTAACCGCAAGACAAAAAGTAAAGAACCTCGAAACAATACTAAGAGAATCACAGAAAAGATAGACCACAACAAAAACCAGGTGCGAGAAAAACTCACACCTGTTTTGGTCAAAAATGCTAATCCCGCAAGTAATAATAATACAACCAAAATGGCTTGGAGAAGTCGACTAATATATTGCCAAATGGCCTGACCACGTACTGATTCATAAATATGAAAAAATGAAAACACCACTGTGGTTAAAATTGCTCCAATACATAAGGCACTCATGTATTGTTCTGTGATATCAAAATGACTGAATCTATAATAATAAGCTGCTAAACCCGCTACCATGACTGCGATAATATCCAATCCACGCACCAGGATGGAGAATACTTTGGAAAACTCTTTTAATAAACCGTGAGGTAACATAACATCCCGTAACTTATGATCCAAAAACTTGAAGTATTCTAACAACATTCATTTGTCATTGCTAACGTCTCTCGCAATAACAACGATAAGATGATACTATTCGAAAATTTTACATACACAAAGAATACCATACACTTATGCAAACAGAATCCATTTTAGAGATACCACAAGAGAAATCCATTTCTTCGCCTAAAAAAAGCAACAAAACCCTTGCGTTCTATGATTTTAAAGATGGGCTGATAAAATGGCGAATTTGGTTTTTATTAGCCTACCAGGACATACGATTACGCTATCGACGATCTATTTTAGGACCTTTTTGGCTCACACTAAGCATGGCCATCAC
Source organism: Gammaproteobacteria bacterium (assembly GCA_013288655.1). Taxonomy (GTDB): domain Bacteria; phylum Pseudomonadota; class Gammaproteobacteria; order DSM-16500; family DSM-16500; genus JABDBK01. Next base: position 4,065 of record JABDBK010000054.1, read on the forward strand.
TGTCTATTCCATGGGGTTTTTATATGGTCATTTATTTCACATTGAACTTAAAGACTATTTTCCCTATCTTGTTGCCGGCATGCTAGCCTGGTCACTTATATCCATGAGTTTAAATGATTTAACCGATACTTTTATCAGTTATGAAAGCTTACTCAAAGAAATCAAGCTGCCTTACACCTTACACATACAACGTATTGCGGTGAGAAACATGCTAATTTTCTTTCATAATATGATTGTCATGTTACCCATTTATGTCTTGTTTCACGAAAGTGCTCATCTTAATGTACATACTCTCTTTTTATTACCTTGTTTGTTCCTGATCTATATTAATGCTGTATTTTTTGGGCTTTTGCTCGCTATGATTGCAGCTCGCTATCGTGATATTTCGCAACTCATTAAAAACTTAATACAGGTTGTATTTTTTATTACACCGGTCATGTGGAACCCTAGTGTGTTACCCGCAAACAAACTTTTTTTCGTATGGGGAAACCCTATATATCCGTTTGTTGAAATGATTCGAGCTCCTTTACTGGGCAATTTACCCGCATTCAGTATCATTGCTACAAGTCTTGGAATTACCGTATTAACAATAATATTTTCTTTTATTATATTCACGCGCTATCGTTCGCGCATCATATATTGGTTATAATTATGGCAAGAATAGAACTGCATAACGTTTCAGTAGAATTTCCCATTTACAATCTGAGCGCGCGCTCATTCAAGAAAAACTTTATTCGCCTCGCAACAGGCGGTTCCGTTGTCAAAAACGATGCGCATCAGGTCATGATTAAAGCACTTAATCATCTCACATTCTCCATTCAACATGGTGATAGAGTAGGATTAATCGGTCATAACGGTGCCGGTAAAAGCACCTTACTAAAATTACTTGCGGGTATTTATGAGCCCACTGCAGGTCATATCTCTACCGAAGGCAAAATTAACTCTCTGCTTAATTTAATGATAGGTATAGAATCAGAACATACGGGCTATGAAAATATTTATTTGCGCGGCACTTTATTAGGTCTTTCGCGTGATGAAATTCATCAACAAATTGACGAAATCATGGCATTCACTGGACTTGGCGATTATCTGCATATGCCAACACGCACCTACTCAAAAGGCATGTTATTACGTTTAGCTTTCGCGATTTCAGTGAATATCAAACCAGAAATTCTTTTGATTGATGAAATTTTTGGTGCAGGAGACGCGAGTTTTATTCAACAAGCACAAGATAAAATGGTTTCTTTACTTAAAGAATCCAGCATTGTTGTCATGGCAAATCATTCTGACAAACTTATTGAAGATTTTTGCAACAAAGCCATACTATTAGAAGGTGGTCAAATTAAATATTTTGGGAATACCAAAGATGCTTTATTGCAATATCATCAACAAAAAGGATAATCATGAAAATCGCTATCGTTTGTGATTGGCTAGTCACTTTTGCAGGGGCTGAAAAATTTTTAGCTGAAATCATTAAATGTTTTCCCCATGCAGATTTATTTGCCGTGGTTGATTTTCTAAGTGAAAATGATCGCAAACTTATAGGCAATAAGCATGCAAAAACAAGCTTTATACAACATTTGCCTTTTGCAAAAAAACGTTATCGAAGCTATTTACCATTTATGCCCATGGCCATTGAACAACTGGATGTATCTTCTTATGATTTAATTATTTCCAATTCACATGCCGTTGCAAAAGGTGTATTAACAGGGCCCGATCAAATACATATTTGCTGCGCCTTATCACCCATGCGTTACGCCTGGGATTTGCAGCATCAATATTTAAAAGAAACGGGTTTAGACCAAGGAATAAAAGGTTATATTGCCAAATATTTTTTACATAAAATGCGAATATGGGACCAACGCACTTCTCATGGTGTAGATCATTTTGTGGCTATTTCAGAATATATTTCACGCCGCATATGGAAAACCTACCGCCGTGAATCAACTGTCATTTACCCGCCGATTGATACATCAGCATTTACACCCTGGAAAGAGAAAGAAGATTTTTACATCACTGCATCACGTATGGTTCCATATAAAAAAATGGATTTGATTGTTGAAAGTTTCTCTACCATGCCCGATAAGAAATTAGTTGTCATTGGCGATGGACCTGATTTTGCCAAAGTCAAAGCAAAAGCGTCCAACAATGTTGAAATATTAGGGTTCCAACCTAATCATACATTAATACATCAACTACAACGCGCTAAAGCGTTTATTTTCGCTGCTGAAGAAGACTATGGCTTATTGCCCATTGAAGCGCAAGCATGCGGCACACCTGTGATTGCTTTTGGTAAAGGCGGAGCTTTAGAAACTGTCAGAGGAATTCCAGAAACTCATCCTACGGGTGTTTTTTTTAAGGAACAAACTATATCGTCACTCTGCGAAGCCATTCAATTATTTGAACAAGTTAAAGATCAATTAACACTGGAAAATTGTTTAATGAATGCAGCTCAATTTTCGCCGGATATGTTTCATAAAAAATTCACTCAATTCGTATATGAAAAAATGAATGGTTAACTCTAATGACTAAAAAAGCTTTCATCACAGGAATAAATGGGCAAGATGGTTATTATCTTGCTGAATTACTGCTTTCAAAAAATTATCACGTCTTTGGTATCACGAGAAACACTGCCTTAGTATCTGACAAAATAGAGTATCTCATAGGTGATTTGACTGACGCGGCATCCATTCAAGCCGCTATTGACTACGCAAAACCGGATGAAATATATAATTTAGCATCACAATCTCATGCTCACAAATCCTGGCATCAATCTTTAGATACGGCTGAAGTGAATGCGATGGGTGCCCATCGATTGTTTGATATGGCTTTTAAAGTAAATCCTGACTGTAAAATATTTCAAGCTTCATCGATGCAAATGTTTGGTGATGCCAATCAAAGTCTTCAAAATGAAGCCTCCCCTTTCAATCCTAATAATCCTTATGCCATTTCCAAACTTTATGCCCACAACATCGCTAAATCTTATCGTAACAATTACCATAGGTTTATAAGTTGCGGTATTTTATACAATCATGAAAGTCCAAAACGCGGCATGCATTTTATTACTCAAAAAGTCGCTTATGCTGCAGCATGTCTCAAGCATGGCATAAAGCAATCTTGCTTACTCAATGAGCAAGGTGAACCTATCGTCAATCATGGCAAACTTTTACTTGGTAATTTAGATGCGATTCGAGACTGGGGACATGCGGCCGATTTTGTGAAAGCGATGTGGCTCATGCTGCAACACAACATACCTGATGACTTTATCATTGCGACAGGCATCAATCACAGTATTCGTGACTTATGTGAAGCAGCATTTACTCATGTAGGATTAGATTGGAAAAAATACATTGAAATCGATCAACGGTTTATTCGCGCTCAAGAAATTACAGCGATAGCGGATATTAGCAAAATAAAAAACGTATTATCCTGGACACCTCATGTCACATTTCATCAATTGATATCATCCATGGTCGATTTTCATCTAAGCGCCATAAAATCAGGACATGTCCTATGCTAGAAAAATTATTTCCAGTGGTTATTCTTGCAGGTGGTCTAGCTACACGTCTGCATCCCGTGACGGTAACCTTGCCAAAGTCTCTCATTCCTATTAATCAAGAACCTTTTATTGCTCATCAACTACGTTTGTTACGTAAAAATCATATTAAAAACGTAGTCATCTGTACTGGCTATTTAAGTGAACAAATCATAGATTTTGTAGGTGACGGTAAAGCGTTTGACTTAGATGTCACCTATGTTAATGATGGACCAACCTTATTAGGGACAGCCGGCGCCATCAAACAAGCTCTGCCGCATTTAAGCGATGCTTTTTTTGTTTTATATGGTGACTCCTATCTACCATGTGATTATTTAACCCTACAAAATCATTTCGATCATTCTGACAAACTCGCTCTTATGAGTATTTTTCAAAACCAAGGTAAATGGGACACTAGTAATGTTCTATATCATCAAGGCAAAATTCTTGCTTATGATAAAGTCAATAGAAATCCTAATATGCATCACATCGATTATGGTCTTGGCATATTTAAGAAAGCTGCTTTTGACCATATACCTAAAAATGCATGTTATGATTTAGCTGATTTATATAAAAAACTCATCACTATTGATGAATTAGCCACTTATGAAGTGACTGAACGATTCTACGAAACAGGCTCATTTGCGGGTATTAAAGAATTAGAACGTTATTTAAGCACCTAGAGGAACCACTATGCAATTCATTAAGCAATTTTTATCAGAAGCGCAAGAAATCATTGCCAACGTTGATAATCAACAAATTGAATCCATTATTCATTTATTAGCAACATTACGCCAACATGAAGGACGTTTATTTATTTTAGGCGTAGGCGGCAGTGCTGCAAATGCATCACACGCCGTGAATGATTTTCGGAAAATTGCGGGTATCGAAGCTTATACACCCACGGATAATGTATCAGAACTCACCGCGAGAACGAATGACGAAGGCTGGGCAACGGTATTTTCTAAATGGTTGGAAGTGAGCCGTCTTAAAAAAGATGATGCTTTATTTATTTTTTCTGTAGGTGGCGGCAACATGGAGAACAATGTCAGCCCAAACCTTGTATCAGCGTTACAATATGCTAAGCAAATCGGTTCTAAAATTATGGGGATAGTCGGTAGAGACGGCGGTTACACTGCAACAGTAGCCGATGCATGTGTTATCATTCCAACACCTAATCCTACCCATACCACACCTCATGCAGAAGCATTCCAGGCTGTCATTTGGCATCTCATCGTATCACACCCTATGCTAAAAGCTTGCCAAACTAAATGGGAGTCGGTTCGATAATGAAGCACAAAGCTGTATTTTTAGATCGTGATGGCGTATTAAACCATGCTGTGATACGTCATGGAAAACCTTATCCACCGTCATCACTTGAAGAATTATCCATCCCGGATGATGCAAAATCAGCTTTAGATACGTTAAAATTAGCCGGATTTTTATTAATCGTGGTGACCAATCAACCTGATGTGACAAGAAAAAAAACCTCTCTTGAACAAGTTGAACTTATCAATAACACACTTAAAACCACACTAGATCTTGATGATGTACGTGTTTGTTATCATGATGATGCTGATAAATGTCCATGCAGAAAACCCAAACCTGGTCTTATCACCCAAGCCGCATTGGATTATCAAATTAATTTATCTGAAAGCTTTATGATTGGGGATAGATGGAGAGACATCGAAGCAGGACATGACGCTGGGGTCAAAACCATTTGGTTATACAATGATTATAATGAAAAAAAGCCAAAATACGCGCCTGATTTTACCGCAGCTTCGTTGAGCGAGGCTGCGGGGTGGATTAGGAAAGTGAAACTACCATTTTGAAGCAGTCTTAATAGTATCAATAGTAAGAAAAAGTGTAAGCGCAGATTCTTGTAGTTCAGTGAAACCATATTTTTTATAGAACAATTTTGCATCTTTATTTTTTGCATCTACCACAACAGCAAATACCCCCATTTTATCAGCAATATTTAATATATTGCGTAGAGCATCATGCAGTAGAAACCCTCCAATGCCTTGGCCTTGATATGCTTTATCAACAGCAAGCCTTCCAATTCGACCTACGGGTATAGGATATTTAGGTAGGTTGGATTTAATAATCGGAAGAAGTTCGTGACATTGAATATGTCCTGCCGAAAGTGTGTAATAACCGTAAATTTTTTTAGGGTCATCAGTTGAAACAGCAACAACCGCTACATATGTTCTGGATAGATTTTTAGTTTGATTTTGATTGGCATGTTGTTTTAAAAAAATATTAAGCTCCTCTATCCCACAATTAAAAGCCTTACGATCATGTAAAGCTGGGTTTAGTTGCTCTATGATTAAATCCATTATACTTTTTCACTATGTGATACTATGTTTTTTAAATAACTGCTTCAGCTTTTCATTAGCTTTAGGAGGAGGATTTTGCAAGGTTGTAATAAAGCGTTCACTCTCTTTACGAGTTAAACGAATTAAATCAGTTGTCGCAAGTATTTTCCTTGCCTTAGACATAGCACAGTCAAGCATAAACGCGGAAAGCGTTGTGCCTAGAGCAAATGCAGCTTGCTCTAAGGTTGCTTTAGCGGCTTTGGTTGTTTTGATATCGACTCTTGCATCTTTAGCTGTCACATTGAGTTACCTCTATTCATATGAATAGTATAGCTCAAACTCTTTAAAAAGTACACACTTTATACGTACTTTAATTAACAAAAATAGGGCTTTGTTTTTCATGTATGTGACTGAAATATATGGAAAATAATGTGAGCAAGACATGATGCCAGGATCAAAACCATTTGGTTACGCAACGATTATAATGAAAAAAAGCCAAAATACGCGCCTGATTTTACCGCAGCTTCGTTGAGCGAGGCTGCGGAGTGGATTAGGAAAGTTAAATGCACATTTGCTTCATTTGAACTTTAGCTTCTTTAGCAGCAGCTGCATCAGCCCTAGGTTGAGATTCAACTCTATTAAGAAAGTCAACCTGTATTCGTGGTAATAGCTGTCTTGTTGTAGTGGCACGGTTCTCAGATAATAGAGGTTGGGTAAGCGCTGAAAACTGGGGAAGACTATTATGAACTTGTCCTGTAGAACTCAATGCACATTCATTTTTATCTTCTTTAACTTCTTGCTCCACTGGCTCTATGATAGCTGCTGGAGAAGGTTGATCTGCTGGTGTTTTTATTATATCTAATAAAAATAAAAGGTTACTTTTTTCAGGTTCAATAGAAGGTTTCTCTCCACCTGTGTATAACTCAGGTGTTATAGGTAGTTGATTTGCATTGGTAAAAGCATGATACGCTGCGCGTGTACTATGAGCTAACCATCCCCCTAAGACTCCTAAGGCCGCGCCTATAGAAATAAACACGACCGCAGAACCCAGCGTAATCGCCAGTGCCCATCCTGTTGCCATTATTATCGACACTGTTCCTAACACCAGTGCGAACCATATGCATACACCAAGGATAATTCCAACGAATCTAGAGTGTCTTACATCGGTCATTGACCACGGATGTCTTTGCTTGTACTCACGGTACTTATTTAAAAATCGTTTCCCAAAAGATGGTCGCGCAAATTGTTGATCATTCTCAACAGGTGGTATTTCCGGATTATTTTGATCCTTAAATTGTTGATCATTCTCAACAGGTGGTATTTCCGGATTATTTTGATCCTTAATATGAGCATCTAGATAATCTAATTCTCTTTTAGAGAAGGGTTTATGAGTAACAGGATTTATATTTGAGTATCCCAGGTTTTTCTCTAAACTTGAACGATCATAATGTCTGCCATTTATAGTAAGCAGCCTATCATCTGAACTGACCTCACTAAGCATTATAGGACATCTTTTCTCGATAGGATTATACTTTGCCAGTAATAACAAAAGTGAAAATATAGCATCATAAAATTGGCTTCCATAGTAATCACCATAAGTCGTTTCACCATTATAGATATTTAATAGTTGAGTACGTAAACTTCCTAGGTCGACTTTTTTTCCATCTAACA
>JABDBK010000055.1 GCA_013288655.1 Gammaproteobacteria bacterium
CTGTAATAGGGTTATAGAAAGAAATCAATTAATTAATAATATTGAGAGAGGAAAGCACACTATTGTTATCTCACCTCGTCGATATGGGAAATCCAGCTTGGTACTTTTTAGTTTGGACATGTCTAAATTACATTATGAACGAGTTGATCTCTTTGTTGCTATTAATGTTAAAACTGTCGAAGAACAGATACTTAAGGGTGTAAAAAATCTAATTTCCAATATAACTACTATGCCAGAAGAGGCGGTTGGTTTTATTAAAAATTACATAAAAAATTTAAAATCTAAATGGATTGTAGGCACTGATGGCGTAAATATCGAGCTTATCCCAGAAAAAAATATTGATCCGGCTATTGTCATTATGGAATCATTACAAATGCTTGAAAATATCTTACGTAAGAAAAAACTAAATGCTGTTTTTTTTATCGACGAATTTCAGGAAGTAGGGGTGCTGGCTAACAGTAGTGGAATTGAGGGGGCCATTCGTCATGTTGCACAGGAAAGTATAAATCTTCGTTTTATTTTCTCAGGTAGTAATAGGCATATATTGTCAAACATGTTTGACGACAAATCTCGCCCACTCTACATGCTGTGTGACCGAATAACAATTGATCATATTAAGGAGGACGATTATATTAGTTATCTCAATAAAGTAGCTAAAAAAACATGGAAAAGTAATTTGGATCCCTCCGTGATCGCGGAGATATTTAGATTAACTGAACGGCATCCATATTACATGAATGTTTTATGCGATAAACTTTGGGTAAATTGCGGAGAATCGATTCCAACGGCGAAGGATGTTGTAACACTTTGGAAAAATTACATCCTTCAAGAACAATCAAAAATAGCTAAAGATTTGAGTAACCTTAATACATCGCAAAAAAAACTATTGGTGGCAATATCACAAGGTTTATCAAAAGATCTAAGCGGGAAAAAAGCATTGAGACAATTTAATCTTACAAGCGCTGCTGTTATTAAATCATTAAAATTATTAGAGGAACAGGATTATCTTAACCGGGATAAAGATGGCGGATATTTTATAGTGGATCCTTTGATTAAAGGAGCTTTGATATTATTTTATTCCATTATGTAACTAGGTGAATAAATCTGATAGTTTATTACTGTAGTCTTGGACTCAATAACACCAATAGTGATTATAGGCGTTATTATGGTTCTAGAAGAAAAAGGAGTGTTTATGAACAAAACCACCGTTTTTTATTCCAAGCATTGGAAGTTTTGCATATGAATCCCGGTTATGCGCCAACATTTCGATAGAAAGTACTCTTGCTTTCATATTTAGGGAGATGGAAAATACAGATAACATTGCTGATTCTCGTAGCAATGAATGTTCTCATAACAGGGAGAGAGTAATGTCATATTATCGTGTGTGTAAAATTGCGATGGGACAGGATGATTTTATAAATCATAGACCATTCGATAACAGGGAAGATGCTGAACATTATGCTAAAAATCAATCTAGCTCGGACAATGAGCATAGATACGAAGTGCAAAAAAACAATGAAGGCGAATTTTCTACGATTAAAACGTATTTGAAAGGGCAGGATACTTCTAATTAGTGGCTATCGTCATTATATAAACGGGAGATTGCAGGAAATTAGGCGCAAAACTAAAAACTCTACAATGAGTTGCCACGTTACAGTGGGCTAGAAGGCGATTTTGCGCTCTAATTTTGAGCAGGCATCTCTGGTAACTGAGATTACCGGCCACGCTTTTTTATTGAGCGATCAATATATTTAATCCTGCATGATCAATCAAATTTAATAATCTAAGCGCAATTGAATTAGGTCTTCTATCACCTTGCTCCCACTGTTGAATTGTTTTTGGCGTTGTGTTTAAGTACGCTGCAAAAACAGGCTGACTTATATGAAAACGATTCCGTAATTTTTTTAATTGCGCTGGACTATATGATTTTGCTTTCGGTAAACAAAGCGAATCAAAATTTGACATTGTTGTTTTGTCTACCAATCCTATGCTATGCAAATCTTTCATGGTTTCGTGCATAGCATCGATAATTTTGTTTGGTTTTTTGCGTTTAATTGACTTCATATTTTTTTACCTCGAATAAAATACCTTCTTTAACAGCATATTGAATTTCCTTGTCCGTATACGAAAGCAATCTTTTTGAAACTTCTTTTAAAGATTTTTCTTGTTTTCTGTCAATATTTTCAGTCTCATTTTTCGAGAAACCGTAAACAAAGAATGCCTTCTTACGCTCAACAAATGCAATGATCATTCTTTTTCCACCTCTCTTCCCGCGTCCTTCGATAGCAATTCTTTTTTTATATAAACTTCCACCAAGTACAGCACCTTTCAAGCCTTTTTCCATTTCCTCAATAGCATCTAAAAGAGATTGATCAGAAACATTTTCATCTGTTGCCCAACTTTCAAACCACTTTGTTTTATATATCCTCATATATACCTCTTTGTAGTATACCTCATTGAGGTATATATTTCAATATTACCTTAATTCAATAATATTTTCAAAGTGTTGCATTGGCTTTCTGCATAGTGGCGCCTGGTCGAGGCTTCCGTACCCTTGGACCTGCAAGGCCAAAACAACACAAAGTCTACAATTGGTAATATCCATTATCACGCTTATTTATTTAACCAATGCATTATTTTCGTTAGAGTCGTTGTTTCAATGATTTTTCTGATAATTCCAAAACGCGATGACGTACATCCTCGCGGATAGTCTCTTTGACAACTGCAGCATCAGGGTTGTTCAGTTGGTCGAAAAATTTCGGTCTCAATGCTGCGTTGATTTTTTGTTTTTCTATAAGTTTGTAGTTAGCGCCGTAATCACTTTCACCTTTACTTTCTTCCGCTGGATTAATTAAACAAGGATATTGATCATTGTGATGAGTTGCTTCTTCTGAATCGGTAAGCAAGATTTCAAAATGGCTATGGCCATTATAGGCAAGCATAACAGTAGGACGGTTTTGTGCGACAATAAGTACCGCGGGCTCGCTATAGCCACGTTGTTGGCCACTTCTGTTTTGAGTCAATCGACTGACCGAAAGATTGAACTGAAATAGATTACACAAAGGGCGTAAATCGCCTGGAAAGACTAATTGGTTAACTTCATTAAGTACTTTGGTATAATTTTCATAGGCTCCGTTTTCCCAATCATTGCGAATGGTTCTTTGTGTTTTTTCTTCTTGCATGAACAGTGCAACTAAACACTCCTCACGTGAGAATGTCCAATGCTTCGGTATCTTATAGCCTGCGTTTTCCCAATAACCGTGAATGTTTTGTTCTTTTTCTTTGATCAATTGTTCAATGTTGTCTATAGACTGATATTTCTGGAAGTCGGCGGTCAAGGATACAAAAGTTTTTAGGTTACCTTTGAAGAACATTGCATATTCATCGTTAGCTGCATCGCCGTAAAGAAGATATCTTTCTACTGCCGGCATAAAACCATAACGTAGTGATGATGTATCATTCAAAAGCAATTCTCTGTCTTGTGCACGGTGTAACTTTGTGAGTTTGCTCAATTGTGTGCGCAGCACGGGGCCTAAGAGAATCTCTTGATCGGCTGGGTTGAGATAAGCCTCCATGATCGATCGAAATTGCTGAAGGTTTGCCGGTGGATCGATGTCGTAATAGATATTAAAAGTTGTTAAAAAATCCAGATAGCCCTGATTAGTCAGTGGCTCTGATAGTGTAGGATCGCGTAATGTATCTAGAAGGGTGTGGATCATGCAATTAAAGGCACAATTGTTCTGCCAACTGAGTATGTTACCAGCACAATCGGCGGCAAATACAATGCCATTCCTTGAAGTACTGGCACCACTCTGTTCTAACTCCAATTCATGAAATGGCAGCACTGAAGGAGTAATAGGTAATGATGCAACGCGTATTTTTAACTCTTTTTTTATTTCTTGTAGCTTTGCAACAGCTTGATAAGTTCCAGATATTTTATCAATCTCTGATAGTTTCAAAGCATACGTAGCATAAGCCTCAAAATCATGTTTTCCGAGTTGTTCTAATAATGTTTTAATATCATTGAGTTCAATAGTATAGCCATCAGATGCTGATTTCGTGTTAGAAAATATAGGTTTAAAAAATTGGTTAACAGATGTTCCTGTACATTTTACTTCATTTTTACTGTCACTGTTGCCTGCTGGCATCTCATTTGTGTAAGTCTTTAATAATGCTATGACTTCAGTGTGACCTTCTTCAAGCGCAAGCTGATAAGGACTTTTGCCATCCTTATTTTTTTTATGAGCTTCGTCAGGGCTTACGGTTAATAAACGTTTTAACGTAAGCATATCACCTTGTCTTGCTGCTAAATGAAAAGCTGTCATTCCATGTTGATCACTTGCGCACAATAAAATACCCAAATGATTATGTAAATAATCATGTAATTCTTTCTCATCATGTTTATAAAATGCTAGAACCAATGCTGGGCATTGTGGATTGAGCTTATATATGGGTTTAACTTTATTTTTCTTTGATAACTTACGCCCTACAATAATTAAATGGTTTAAATAGATTTTTTCAATATCCTCAGGAAGTCCCATAGACAGAGTTTGACTATGTTGATGGGATCGCTCAATAAATTCACGAGCTCCTACTATTCCTATCTGAGTTAATAAGCGTTTAGCATGTTCTTCTTCAACACGTTCAAAATCTAAAGTTCCAATACCAATACTAGAAACATTAATATATACCGTTCTAAAAACATCTCCATTTAAGCGATGATCACTTTCTTGGTAATTAGTGCCCAGGCTTTTAAACATACCCATAGCCGATGCTGTTGAATGCGCTTTACTATCTGGTTCATCGGAAGCATTTTTAGGATTTAATCGTAAGCCTAACGTAGCTTTATTTATTTTTGGGAGGCCATCTCGGTCAAAATGACCTTTCTCATCGAGTTCATAATCAAATAATCGAATCGGATAATTAAGTAACACTCCGCCATCTACATATAAAGCCTTGCTCTCTTGCTGTTGTCCTTTTTCATCTCTTGTAATTTGAGGTTGAGGAGTAAATACACCAGGAATTGACATGGATATTCTCACAGCATTTGCAACTAACATATGAGGAGTTTTTTCATGGGAAAAGTACTCGACTAAACCTGTTTCAGTATTGACACCCACAAAATATAGTTCTTTAAAAGCAGCATCTCTTAATTGTTGAAAGGTTATAGGTTGTGTTATTTCTTCTACCTTTTTTCCTAATTTTTTTGCATATTGATGTCGAATGAGCATATCAGCTAAGTCATATAATGTTTTACCTGAACATACACCTAAGTTGCTATTTAATTCCTTAAGCATAGGATAATATGTGTTTTTTAAAGTTTTTGCATTAGCAATAACTTTAGCAGTTCCTTTTAGCGAAGCTTTTATTGCGCCTATTGGTCCTGAAGTGAGTTGTTCACAAAGCTTGGATTCCTTGCTCCAATCTTTATTTTTAGTAGCAAGTATGGTAGCACCATGCGGACCATCTAATAATTCAGAAAATTTAATTTGAGGTAATGTGCAACCTTCCAAGGTTTTAATGTTACTAAGATGCTCTATTTCATCAAAACTAAAGCCTAATCCTACCAGTAGGGCAGTAATCGCGCCTGCTGACGTACCACCGACTCGTTTAATATTATCAAGTGATATAACGTTTCCTTCTTCCAATGCTCGAAGCGCGCTTATAAAAGCTAACCCTTTTACACCTCCACCTTCAAAAACTAAATTTTCCCATTTGGTTTTTTCATTTAAAAAGTTCACATTAGGTATTTTTCTCTGTTTAGCGTCTTCAAGCAATATTCCTATCGGGCTATCTGGTGTGGTATAGTCGCTTGGTAATTTACCTTCTTTATCTCTACTATCAATTAATGCTCCTTTAGCAAGAAGAAATTCTACAATCTTCATTTGATTGGTTTGAACTGCCCAATGTAAGGCAGTTAAACCTTGTTGGTCGCGTGCGTGAATGTCGGTATGACGTTTTAGTAGTAGTTCAAGTAGTTCGTATTGTTGCTTGGTTTGATCTTCATTGGAAGGTTTATTAATAATGGCGCGCATGAATACATTTTGCCCCGCGTCATTAGTTTTTTGTACCGATAACGAAGAACTTTGTTCTAACAATGTGATAAGTTCTCTTGTATGCCCATTATCAGTAAGCAAATGCAAAATAGTATCGCCACTCAAGGTCGAGGCTTCAAAATTATTCTTGAACAATTCTATTTGATAGGCATCCATGAGAAATTCAATTTTACCCATGAGTGCCGCGTAGTGTAATGGATGTAAACCAAATAAATTAAACGCAGTTAAAGAATCACCCTCTGATTTTCTATCGCTAATGAGATGATAACTCATTAATTTTTTAAAAAATTCAATATTTCCCTGAGCAGCCGCCATGTGCAAAGGTAAGTTATCATATTTATCTTTTTCATCAATATTGAGATTTTTATACATGATAAAATCATCGAGCCAGTCTGTATGACCAGAACGAGCAAGTGTTAAGAGAACAGGTTCTGTTTCACCTAAAGGATTTATAGCTATTGGAACAGATAAAGGAGCTTGTTCCGAAAAGATTTTTAAATAATTAAGTGCCGCATCTTTCTTTCCTTCAGCTATAGCATTATATAATTGCATGGATATTTCAGGATAAAGTATTAAAAATTTGGCATGGTCTTTATCAATTTCTGCTTTTGAATGATTCAGCATCCTATCATAGATTTGTGCGCGACAAAGGTATGCATTTGGATTTGCACCCTCTAAACGTATTGCTTCATTACAATAGATTAGAGCTGCTTTGAGATTACCGTTTTCATTTCTTACGATATTTGTTGCACAATTAATATATTCTATAGCTAGATTTTTATTAACTAACGTATTGTATTGTTCTCTTTCAAGAAATCTGGCTATTTGTATATCTTCATTTGCTTTTTTGTCTTCACCCATAATTCGATAAAGTATGGCTCGATTATTAAGGGTGTTTGCATTTGACGGCGCTAAAGCTAGGGACTTATTATAATCATCTAATGCTGCATTATAATTTCCTAACACACTATTAACCCAGCCTCGGTTTGATAATGCAGAAAAATTTTCAGGATGGGTGTCAATAACTGCTTGGAAAGCAATGATCGCAATTACATAATTTCCTAACTTAGCATTCGCAATACCGCGATCAATGAGAGTATCTACATTGTTTGGATCTAGATAAAGTGATTTGGTATAGTTATCTACCGCTCCTTTAAAATCATGTAATACAAGCTGTTGAAAATCACCGTGTGCCTTAAAAGCTTTCGCAAGATCTGCATTATAATTAGATGGGTAAGATTTATATTTGCCCACCATTTCAGACCTTAAAATCTCAATTTGTTCGAGATCATCATTTATTTTTTTTAAGTCATTAATGGTGGTTTCATCGTCAATAAATTTGTTATATATTTGTATGCGACAGAGGTACGCTTGCATGTCTTTACTTTCTAAACGAATAGCTTCATCGCAATAAACTAATGCTGCTTTAGGATTACCGTTTTCTTTCTCCAATTCTCTTTTAGCACAGGCAAGATATTCTTTAGAAACGTGTTTTTTATATTCTGGGGTGTAGTGATCTTTTTCAAATAATCTTGCTTTTTGTATGTCAGTCTCAGCTTTTTCAATTTCACCAGTGATTTGATAAAGTATTGCTCGATGGTTAAGAACATGTACGTAATCTGGTTCCAATTCAAGAGCCTTATTATAATCACTTAATGCATCTTTGTAATTTTCGAGTTGACTAAGTGCCCAGCCCCGATTTGCAAAAGCAGATGCATTCTGAGAATTTCGAGAAAGGAAAATATTATAGTCTCTCATTCCTTTTTTATAATTACCTTGACTACACTGAGCAATCCCACGGTTCAAAAGAGCTTCTTCATTATTAGGGTCTAAACGAAGCGATTCGTTATAATCGTCTATAGCTTCTGAGTAATCGGTTGACTCAAGTTTCTCATTACCACGCCTTAAATAACTAAGCGCATCTGGAAGAGGACCATGGTAATCCTCATCATACATCATACAGATTTCATATTTGCTATCTCTATCAATGCCAGGTTCTTCATTGATCATCATGTTGTAAGCTTCAGTACGATAAAAATAGGCATCTGGATTTTCGCACTGTAATCGAATAGCTTCATTGCAATACATGAAAGCTAATTTATAGTTACCGCTTGGTTTTTTCATTTCATTGATGGCGCGTGCAAGATATTGTTCAGATATTGACTTTTGCCAATCTGCTAAAGAGCTAGCTGATTCTACAAAATGATGCATTTTATCAGCAGATTTGGCTTTTTTCCTATCTTTTTTTGCGTTTCTAGCATCGCCGATGATTTGATAAATCATCGCCCGTTCATTGAGTGCTCTTTTACTGAGAGGTTTTAAATCAAGAGCTTTAGTATAGTGATGTAGTGCAACTTCATAATTTTCTAAGATACCATGAACCCATCCAAGATTGATGTATGCATGAAAATCATTCGGATTCATGCATAGCACAGAATTAAAGTCATCTATTGCACCTTTATAATCTCCTAGATATGTATGAGCGTGACCACGCATAATTAAGACGTCTCTCTTATTTGGCTTTAAACGAAGAGATTCACTATAATCAATGACTGCGCCTTTATAATCTCCCAATTCGTATTTAGTATTACCATTATGGTGATAAACTAACGCCTTATCGATACCAGTTGAACCTTTATTAGCATTACCCATTCTAAACCTCGTTTTTTTATGGGGTAGTAACCAAGAACCGTCAGAATTTATGCTCGTTTTTACAGAAAACCAGCCTAAGATTAAGAAACAACCCCCCCCCTCTCTCTCATTTTGTGTTTTTTTAATAAATTTTTTGACAAGATAATTAAGGTATATATCATTAAGACTTGGTGGGGTCCTTAGTGCATACATGAGTTAATAATAATGAATAATCTTTAAGAACAATTGAATTAGCAGCTCGATTAATACGTTTAGTTGCACGATTAATAAAAAACTCTACTAAACGGCCAGGAAGCAAATTCATTAACTTTTCAATTAACCATGATAATGGATTCGATTTTTCTTTTGATCTAAATAATTTAGCAGCTTTCATTCCTAATTCTTGATTAAGGGTAATATAAGGGCGCATCAGTTTTTCAAATTGATTAAATGCTATTTGATAATTACCTTTTGCTAGCGCTAATTCGCCAGCAAGAATATAGGCACCCACAAGTGCAAGACTAGTTCCTTGACCTGACATCGGAGATGCACAGTATGCTGCATCTCCTAACAAAATCACCCGATTGGATGACCATGAGTTCATGTGTATTTGAGAAGCGGAATCAAAGTAAAAATCATTGGTTTCTGCCATGAAGTTAAGAAGTTTTGGAAATTCTCCTCCTAGCGTTCCAAAAATGTTTTTAACTACTTGTTGTTGAATCACTGTATCACGTGGCTCTATATGCGTTGATGAGCTAAATGCAAAATATGCTTTTGCATTTTTATCACTTCGACTGCTCCAAACACCCGCTGTTCTTCCTAATTCGGTATAGTTTATTTCTGTTCTATCTAAATTTAAATAATTTGGAACTGAATAAACACAGAGATAAATGCCCAATTCATGAGAAAATTTCTGTTCATCTCCAAATACTAGACGTCTTACATTCGAATGTAACCCATCAGAACCTATTAAAAGATCAAATGTGCGTGGACTATTTTTTTGAAATTCGACTTCTATAGCATCATTTGTTTGGGAAATTGACTGAATAGAATCTCCAAAAATAATTTCTATCTCTGGGATTTGATCAAGTAAAATTTGATTTAAAGTTCCGCGCATGATTTCCTGATCATTTCCCTGACGATGACCGAAAGCATCACCACGCATTTTATGTATGACTTTACCATGTTTATCAACAAGCAAAGCTTCTTGCATATCAGTGCTAGCAGTAACTACGGCATCATAAATACCTGCACGATGTAAAACTTGTAATGCTTCTCCTCTTACATCAATTTTATAGCCTCCGGTGCGTAATGTGGGCGCAGATTCCACAATGGTAGGTGTAAATCCATACTGTTTAAGCCAATAAGCAACTGTTAATCCGGCTGTTCCGGCTCCAGAGATAAGAATTTTCATATTTGACTCACATAAAGTAAATGCTACAACTTCAACAAAAAATAATCATAAGCCATTCTACTAACCTCTGCTAGGGGAGTTTCTGCCAACCCTTCCTCTCAGAACGGAACTCGACTAGTTCCGATGCCTTAACTACCTACCTAATAAGTTACTAAATTTGGAAAGTATTCCTCTTGATTGAGTAGTTTTTTCCTCTGTTGTATGTTGAAGAGTGTCGGGCGTTTTAATACTTTTTGAGATTAGGATTTTGTTTGCTTCACTAATCTTTCGATTTCCATCAATATCAACATACTTTAACTTACAAGCAGGATCCTGTATTTCTTTAATAAGAAGAGGAACACTATCATCTGTTAGATTATTATCAGAAACATTCAACCGTTCTAGATTAGAAAGACAGGTTGAATTTAACAAACAAGGAAGTGTTTCATCATCTATATAATTATCTTTAAGATTTAAATCCTTTATTGAATTTAGTAAAGCAATCATTTTGACTCCATCTGTTGTAATATTGTTTCGTGATAAATCTAATGAAGTAATATAAGGGTTACTGCTTATATACTCCTGAAGCAGGGTCATATCATTATCATTTAAACCGCAATTACTTAAGTCAAGATGAGTAAAATTAGGCTGGCGTAATTGGATATGAGCTACTAAGGTGGCTGGAATTGGCATGACTGTTTTTCCTATATTTTTCAAAAAAGCTTAAAGGCGGCAGGGTACGAAAGCTGTGACTAGCCGCCACTTTAAAGTTTCATCTAAAAAAATTAGCTAAAATTTAAGTATTCGCTTGCATATTGATGGAAGCAAATAATATTAAATTAACAAATCATTTTTTAAATTCAGAACGTTTTACTTGCGATTCTTCTTGTAATTTTTCTTGTGTTCTTTTAAGGCGTTCGCATTTTTCAAGCTGAGTTGTATAGCTTTCAAAAATTTTACTACCGGATCCTGAAAACAGGGAAGATATAGGAGCTTTTTTTCTTAATAAATCGTGTATATCTTTTATAATGCTGGCTTCTTTCATGCAAGTTGAATGCATTGATTGAACTGTATTTAATTCTGCTGGTAACTGAGAAGCTAATTGATTTCTCTCTTGCTCCAAAACAGATGTTCTTACTGAGGCTTGATGAAAAAGCTCAAATATTCCTGAGCATTTAGACCCCCGACGCCAATAATATGTGTTCACACATTGCTTATAGTCATCAAAGCCTTCTCGTAGTCTTGTTAAGGATTCATCGTACTCAGCTTGTGTTCTATCTAATTCTTCTTTTGCACTCCTGGATCGAGACATAAAATCACCTATATTGTTAATTATTATACATATAATCCATTAATTTAGAATCATGTATTTTTTGTTATTAACCTTAACCAACTTCAAGTGTAATTATGATTAATAAATAACCATCTTATATGCATTATTTTTGATGCTCAAGACAGTAACAAAAACGACCG
>JABDBK010000056.1 GCA_013288655.1 Gammaproteobacteria bacterium
GTCACTCCATCCGGTATAAATTGGTAAGGAAACCATCCGTTGACCCATCTCAAAGTAGTAACTATGGGGTTGTTTTGGATATTTCTTGCTTGTTGTATCCCACCTCTGACGGCGCTGATGCCTTGCTTGATTTCATTATCATACACTGATAGCGCAATACCCGCTCCTGGACTTTGTACAAATTTTTCGACATCAGAAAGAGTACCTAAAAGGTTATTCAACACAATTTTTGTTAATGGTTGCTCAGCAAAATAGATCAACCACGCCATGACATCAATATTGACATGATCATTTCCAGGAAGTTTTTTCTCACGTGCAATAGACAATACCACGTATAACTGGAACATCAAACTAAAGACAGCGTCATAAATATACGGATTTTTTCCTAAAGAAAACACCCAAGTTGCAGCAACAAATGAAACACCATACATGATGCAATAGGTTTTATAACTACCTAACAGTTCTTTATATTTATGCATAGTACATTGATTACTAAACTTATATTCAACTAATGGGAAACCAATACTTACGGCTTCTAACCCAAACGCTAATCCTTTGCCATAAAGACCAGGAACATTATTTTCAATTATCCATGACACATTATTCACGACATAACGATTTGCCAAATAAAAAAAGGCGCTATCCAAACTTGCTCTTTTCATTGCACATTCTTTTGGATCACAAGGCTTAAAATCTTTACTCGGCTTCATGGCATTGCTAGCGGTCGTAGTGATAGCAGAAGTTAATAAAATATTTTGTACAGAACTTTCCAAGCCTCTAAACTTGAGATAGGCAACTATAGCCATATACAAAGAAAAATCGATACTAAAAATACTCCATTGCGTCGTCGAGCCTATCCATGAGTCAGAATCTAATTGTTTTTGACTTCCTTGCAAAAAAGGATGCAGCACATAAGAATATAGTAGATATAAAATAAGCGCATCTTTTGCGAATGTTGCATTTTCTATCCCTGCACGATATAAAGATGTTCGAAGATCTTGAGATGAGCGCACTAGTTTTATAAAAGAAGCACCGGAATAAACCGGCGCTGTTAATCCTTGATAAACCGCTTGTACACCATCACATTGCCAAAAGGATTGTATTTTGTAGGTAACTTTTTGCTTTGCTGTTGAAAAATACCCGCCAATCGCCTGAAATGATCGCATATTGCATCCCTGTAAATTTTATTCTACATTCAGGCTAGCATAGGAAGCTTAACGGAATATTAAAATGAAATGTCATGCCAGCATGCTTTTAGCTGGCATCTAAACTGGATGCCAGCTAAAAGCATGCTGGCATGACAAGACTACAACATTGCAAAAACTTTCTCTGCAGCATTCCATGTATTTATGATTTCAATTTCACTATGCGCCGATGACATAAATCCTGCTTCATAAGCCGAAGGCGCAAGATAAATGCCTTCATGCAGCATGCCATGAAAGAATTTTTTAAATCTATCGATATTGCATTTTTTCACATCCGCATAGGTTTCAATATTTTCCTGGTCCGTAAAAAAGAACCCAAACATACCGCCTATGGCAACGGTTTGCAGCGAAATACCGGCAGCGGTAGCGCGTTCTTTTAAACCGTCCATCAATGAACCCGTTTTTTGTTCAAGCTGCTTATGAAATCCGGGTGATTCGATAAGTTCTAATGTCGCTAAACCTGCTGTCATTGCGACAGGATTTCCTGACAAAGTACCGGCTTGATACACAGGGCCCAAAGGTGCAAGACAAGACATGATATCAGCTCTGCCGCCCAAGGCACCTACAGGCATGCCGCCGCCTATAATTTTACCCAAGATCATTAAATCAGGTTTAACGCCAAAACGCGAAACAGCACCGCCCAGGGCGACACGAAAACCTGTCATCACTTCGTCCATCATTAACAAACTATCGTATTGGTCGCACAACGCGCGTAAGCCTGGCAAAAATTCGGGTAGAGGCAATATGCAATTCATATTTCCGGCAACAGGCTCAACAATCACAGCGGCTATGTCATTTTTATGTTTTTCAAATAAGGTACGCACGGTGTCTAAACGATTAAATTCTGCAACCAAGGTATCCTGGACAACGCTTTCAGGCACCCCCGCCGAACTTGGCACCCCTAGAGTTAGCGCCCCTGAACCCGCCTGGATCAATAAGGCATCCGCATGCCCATGGTAACAACCTGCAAATTTAATGATTTTATTGCGTTTGGTATAACCCCGTGCCAATCGAATGGCTGTCATGGCAGCTTCGGTACCCGAATTTACCATGCGAATTTTTTCTATCACTGGCATTAATTTACAGATTTTTTCTGCAAGTTGAATTTCAAGCAAACTAGGCGCGCCAAAACTTAAACCTTTTTTTAAACAAGCACTTACTGCTTCAACAATATGCGGATGGGCATGTCCCGCTATCATAGGCCCCCACGATCCTACATAATCGATATATTCTCTATCATGCTCATCGACCATATAAGCACCATGAGCTGATTTAAAAAATATAGGAACACCGCCAACTCCTTGAAAAGCACGTACAGGGGAATTAACGCCGCCCGGGATGTAACGTTCTGCTCTCTGGAATGTGGTTTGAATCTCGATCATATATTCACCCAATGCGATTAGATTTGGGTATGGTAATAAACTACTATCTTTTTGTACAGGTATTACTTCATGGAGGATGTCTTTTGAAAATCAGACCACAGCATCTTCATGATGCCAGTTAAATTTTTTACCCAAATTTGCTGTTTTATCTGGTAGTCTTCATTTCCAGAATAAATAATAAAACTAGCTTCCGGTTTTGTATCATCAATAGCATGATAAAATCCTTTACTGACTTGCGGTGTCAAACTTCTTTTTATTTCAATGGCCCAGCATCTTGTTGGAGAAAATTCAATTAATAAATCAATTTCAGCACCAGCCGCAGTACGATAAAAATAAGTTGTAGCAGTACTGGGTAAAGTTGAGATAATATTTTCTATTACAAAATTTTCCCAACTCATTCCGACAATAGGATGACTGAGCAAAGATTCAAAATTATTTATTCCTAATAACGTGTGTGTTAGCCCACTATCACGCACAAATATTTTTGGTGATTTTATCAATCTTTTACCTGTATTGTTATGCCAGGGATATAATCGTCTTACTAATAATAAATCAACCAATAAATCAAGATATCTGGTAATGGTTTTTCCGTCGACCGCAAGTCCACGAGCCAGTTGAGCAGCATTAAATAAACAGCCCTGATTATGAGCTAGCATCATCCAAAATCGACGTAATGTTTCTGCAGGAACCCTTGGTCCTAATGCAGGAATGTCTCTTTCAAGATAGGTCCGAATAAAATTTTCGCGCCAAATGACACTTTGTCTTTCATCCATGGCAAGAAAACTATCTGGGAATCCTCCTCTGATCCAGAGCTTATTTATTTCATTTGTACCAACTTCTAATAAATTTAAAGGGGACAACTCAAGATAAGCAATTCTGCCTGCCAAACTTTCGCCCGATTGCTGTAATAAATCCAAAGAAGCTGCTCCAAGTAATAAAAATCTTCCCGCAATTAAACCTTTTCTCTTTCCACTATCTATCAGCCCACGTAAAATTTGAAACAGATGCGGCATTCGTTGCACTTCATCTAGAATGACTAACTTGTCTTCATGTAGAGACAAATAAAGCTCTGGCTCAGATAATTTCATTACATCGGATGGTGATTCTAAATCAAGATAAATGCAATTGCGTTCTTTTGAGATGGCATCAGCCAAAGTAGTTTTACCTACTTGACGTGGCCCAAGCAGTGCTACAGCTGGAAACTGGTTAAGGCGCTCAAGGATTATGTTGTACAATTCTCTTTCTATCATCCTTGTAATTATGGCATATAATTCCATATTTGCAAGGATGTTTTATTATAGAACAAATCAATATTTTCTAAATATTTTCTAAAAAGATGACTAAAACGCTCATTTACGCTACTATGTCGCCCTATTTAAAGGGGAAACACACATGCAATATAAACGATATATGTGCCTACTTTGCGGCTTTATTTATGACGAGGAAACAGGCTGGCCGGATGATGGCATTGCGGCAGGAACGCGCTGGGATGATGTCCCATTGACATGGCAATGCCCGGAATGCGGCGCTACGAAAGATGATTTTGAGATGATTGAGGTAGGTGTTACTGGCTAACTTCATGAGATTTTGCCTTTCTATACATCTTAGAAAGGCAATCCGAAAACCTCCATCACCATTGATCTTCGTTATATCCGAATAATTATCCTTATCCTCTCTTTAAAAAATATTTATATTATTCAATAAGATAAAAAAACAAACAATATAATTTTGAGATCATTTTACTTGCTAAAAATGTTTATATTTATTATGTAGGCTATTGAAAATGCAACACTAAGTGATATACTTATAAAAAGGAAATGAAATGCGAATCTTTAAAAACAAAATGTTCTTCAAATGGGCTAAGTCAGAAGGCTTAACAGATTCGATTCTTATAAAAGCTGCTAAGGAAATAGATCAAGGACTGATTGATGCTAATTTAGGCGGTAACTTAATTAAGAAACGTGTGGCGCGCAAAGGACAAGGAAAGCGCGGTGGATTTAGAACCATTGTCGTTTACCAAAAGGAGCATAGAACGGTTTTTGTTTACGGTTTCCCAAAGAGTCAGCGTGACAACATAGATGAACAAGAAGAAAGGGCACTAAAAAAATTAGCCAAAGGCTTATTAGATGCGCCAGACAGTGAGTTAAAAGAAATGATTGCCAACGGTGATTTATATGAGGTGAACCATGAGTAGAGTAAAAAAAGAGAAACATCCAAGTATTTTAGAAACTGTACACGAGACTGCTCAAGGTTTATATGATGCTAATATCATTGATGCTACCACCATGAGGGAATTTGATGAGCTATGCTTGCCTAAGGTTAAAGATTTATCGCCAAGACAAATTAAAAGCATTCGTTTACGTGAAAAAGTTAGCCAACCTGTATTTGCTAAATTTTTAAATACTACTCTTTCTACAGTAAGACAATGGGAGCAAGGTGAGAAACATCCTAGAGGCACGTCTCTAAGACTATTGAATCTTATCGCAGACAAGGGGTTGGGAGTGCTTTTATCGAATAGCTCTAAACATAACGAAGGTGCAGCAGCTTGAAGTTATCCCCAGTTTCTGTGGGTATGATTTTTTTTATCATATTAAACCTTATTTTACTGAAAAACGCTCGAAGTCTTCCCAAGACGAGGCTTCACTCACCACCTCATCCACTTTTGCCAATTCAGGGCCCTGATGCAACCATTGATAAAATTGAGCCAATTTTTCCTTATCACCACAGGCCAGCACTTCCACACGACCATCTTGCAAATTGCGCGCCCATCCCGTGAGATCAAGCTTTTTCGCCTCTTCTTGAGCGGATGCGCGAAACCAAACGCCTTGCACACGGCCTGAAATAAGATATCGCATGCATATTTTTGATTGCATGATGAAGCGCTCCTTGTTAACTTGCTGGGTAAGTATTATAACTTACGGATAAAATGGTACAAAATAAAATGAAGCCATGGAAATGCATTTTACTCCCAGCATGGATTGCGCTAGGTCTTCTTTGGATGCTTATACAACTCCCATACACTCTTAGAATACGCATAGGCAAAATCTTAGGCACGTTGGCATTTCTATTTCCTACCCAAGCCAAGTACACCACTGAACTTAATTTAAAACTTTGTTTCCCTCATCTCACCGAGAAAGAACGCAAAACACTCGCAAAAAAAAACTTTATATCACTCGGTATCGCCCTTATGGAATCCGCTATGGCATGGCTTGCTTCCAAAAAGCAATTGCAATCGCTTTATACTTTACATGGTTATGAATATCTCCAAAAAGCCTTTCAACAAGGCAAAGGAATTTTATTAATCACCCCGCATTTTACATGCGTTGAACTGGTCGCGCGTTTTATGAGTCTTGAAGAAGATTTTGGTATTTTCTATCGTCCGCATAAAAAACCCTGGCTAGCATCTATTCAAACTTATTTTCGTAAACGGCATTTTGTCTATTGCATTAAGAGCGATCAAATCAAAATACTATTGCACACACTACAAAAAAATAAAGCTATCTGGTATGCCTATGATATTGATGAAAGTGGTAAACGCAGCGTGTTTGCGCCCTTTTTTGGCATACCTGCCGCAAGCTTGACAACAGTCACCGATATTGCGCGTTTAAGCGGAGCTGCCATTATTCCTATGCAGTATTTTAGGCGAGACGATAATACAGGATATGAAATACATTGTTTGCCGCCGCTTGAAGATTTTCCTGGCGGCAATAAATTACATGATGCTGCACGTTTAAATAGCATTCTGGAAACCATGATCAGAGAAAAACCCGAACAATATGTGTGGCAATATAAACGTTTTAAAACAAGGCCGAAAGGTGAAAAAAGATTTTATTACTCGGACAATTTTCCGCCGAGAAAATACATTGAGAAAAAACAGTAGCAAAATCAATTACATTTGATTTTTTGAACTATAAAATATCCCAAAATTAGGATATAATGAAAAAGAACGGGAGAAATAATATGGGCAATAAAATCAAATACACAAAAAGCAGCGGTAATGTTTTTGACGATATGGGTTTTAAAGATGCAAAAGAACGTTTGGTGAAAGCTGAACTCGCTTTAAAAATTAATCAAATCATTGATGATCGTAAGCTCACACAAATAGAAGCTGCACAAGTTCTCCGTATCAATCAACCAAAAATTTCAGCTATTGTAAATGGAAGATTGACCGATTTTTCTATTGAACGATTAATTGAATTTTTAAATAAACTAGATCAAGATGTTGAAATTGTAATTCACAATAAACCCAAAAAATTAAAACGCCCTGCTTTATTTACAGTAGCTTTTGTTTAATCTTCAATTCGGAATCCCGAGGTAGTTCAAGGTTCTCAACCTGGTGCCAAAATAGGCACTAAGTCGGCACCAAGATGTAGAAATCGAAAAATTAAGCAGTTCTAAACAACAATATCATGCTGATCTTCGCTCATCATTTTTTATACTTGTGATATCTTTAAGAATAAGCAATATAAATGAGTTTGAGGTTAAGTCATAATAGGCCCCGTATTAAATGTTTCCGCTATAGTGAGAACTACAATAAAATCAGGGCGGAAACATTTAATACGGGGTGGGTCTTTCAATAAAAGTTGTGGATAATGATAAGACTGCCACCCTACCCATATTATTCTTCTTAACACTATGCTAGAATTACGAAATTTTTTAACAAAAACACGACTATGCACATGCAACTACCTGATTTCAGCAAAGCTCACATCCTCGTCATCGGTGACGTTATGCTTGACCGTTACTGGTTTGGCGATACGGCACGTATTTCACCTGAAGCCCCTGTTCCTGTCGTTAACATCAAACAAAACGACGAACGCCCGGGTGGAGCGGGTAATGTGGCGTTAAATATTGCTGCATTAGGTGCAAAAGTGACACTATTAGGCATAGCAGGTGCTGATGAAGCAGGTGAGTCTCTTAAAAGACAATTGAGCGTAGCGGGCATTCAGCATGAAATCATACCGTTACAAGGCGTTCCTACTATCACCAAATTACGCGTGATGAGCCGCCACCAACAGCTTATTCGATTAGATTTTGAAGAAAAAATTCCTTCTTCATCTCACTCTACCCTCATGGATGCCTACAAAAAACACCTGAACCATGCCAATCTTGTCATTCTATCCGATTATGGCAAGGGAACTCTAAGCTGCAGCAAAGAACTTATTGCGCTCGCGAAAGCTGCAAACATCCCTGTATTTGTAGACCCGAAAGGTCAGGATTTTAGCGCCTATCAGGGCGCAACAGCGATTACTCCTAATTTTAAAGAATTTGAAACGATTGTGGGTGTCTGTGAAAATGAACAAACCATACTTCATAAAGCACAATCATTTTTAACGACTTTTGGCATAAAAAATCTATTACTCACCCGCGGTGAACGCGGCATGACACTTATCCGAAACGATGCGGAAGAAATACACCTGCCCGCTCATGCACGCGAAGTTTATGATGTCACAGGTGCTGGAGACACTGTGATTGCAGTATTAGCGGCTGCGTATGCTGCCGGAGAAACCTTGCCCAAAGCCATGAAGCTTGCAAATCTTGCCGCAAGCTTGGTCGTCGCCAAGCTCGGTGCAGCCGCAGTCAGCGATGGAGAGTTGCAAGCAGCATTGCATACCAGCGAACATACTATTCCTCAAGGAGTAGTCAATGAAGAACAATTATTATCTGCCGTCACGTCAGCAAAACTACAAGGCAAAAAAATTGTTTTCACCAATGGTTGTTTCGATATTTTGCATGCCGGTCACGTCACTTATTTGCAACAAGCCAAACAGTTAGGCGATTATTTAGTGGTTGCCATCAATGATGATATCTCTGTCAAACAGCTCAAAGGAACAGGCCGTCCTATTAACCATGTTGCACAACGCATGGCCGTCCTCGCAAGCCTTGGCGTGGTAGACTTAGTGACATCGTTTGCGGACCCAACCCCTGAACGCTTACTCAAAGCCATACAACCCCATATTTTAGTTAAAGGCGGCGATTATACGCCTGACCAAGTCGTAGGTCATGAAATTGTGCATGCTTACGGCGGCGAAGTCCGTGTATTAGGCGTTGTTAAAAATATTTCAACAAGCCTCATGATAGAACGTATCAAGAACAGGTATAGCCATGATCATATCCGGTAATCTTTTTGTTATTTCTGCCCCATCTGGCGCTGGCAAAACATCGCTGACGAAAGCTGTCACCGATTCCGTACCAGGAGTCACGGTATCCATTTCACATACCACAAGAGAAAAACGACCTGACGAAGTGAATGGTGTTAATTATTATTTTATCAATGAAAACGAATTTCAACGCATGATAAATCATGCTGACTTTCTAGAATATGCGACTATTTTTCATCATCATTATGGAACATCCCATACCTGGGTTGAAGAAACCTTAGCAAAAGGCATGGATGTTATTTTAGAAATCGATTGGCAAGGTTGCCAGCAAATCAAAGCCAAATTCCCCGATTGCATCAGTATTTTTGTCCTACCTCCTTCTTTAGCAGAGCTTTCCGCACGCTTACATAAGCGTAACCAGGACAAGCCCGGAGTGATTAGAGAAAGATTAGCTGACGCACGCGATACCATCATGCATGTGAATGAATTCGACTATGTTGTGATTAATGAAGACTTTAACCGAGCTCAGCATGATCTAACGACCATCATAGAAGCGGGGCGGCTATTAAAAAAACGACAGATTGAGCAATATGCTGATTTACTGGATGAACTTAAGCAAAAATAATGCATTTCAGTCCAAAAATCGGTAAAATGCGCAGTTTGG
The DNA here is from genome assembly GCA_013288655.1 of Gammaproteobacteria bacterium. Taxonomy (GTDB): domain Bacteria; phylum Pseudomonadota; class Gammaproteobacteria; order DSM-16500; family DSM-16500; genus JABDBK01. The sequence goes on from JABDBK010000056.1 coordinate 9,353, forward strand.
TCATGCTACTAGCGAGGTATAACTTACATGGCACGTATAACCGTTGAAGATTGTTTAGAACACGTCTCAAACCGTTTTGAATTAGTCATGGTTGCGGCAAAACGCGCACGCCAATTGATGAGGGGCAGTGTTGACCCTACCGTTCCATGGGAAAATGACAAAGCCACTGTTGTTGCCTTACGTGAAATTGCCAATGGTCACACAGATTTCAGCGATGCTCACGAAATTGACAGAACTCCAAAAACTACTGAAGAAGCTATCATTGAAGCTGAAGATCTTTTCGCTGATATTCATGATATCCCAGAAACTCATCATGAAAATCCCGAAACACCGACGTCTGAGACAGCAGGTGAAGAATCAGAGTCTGAAGAATAATGCCTTCTCGAGTCATGCCGGCTAAATGCTGGCATGACACACATAAATAATAGATAATAATTATAAGGACAATGATTATTCGAGGAAAGGCTGCTTGGATGAATTTGAATCACTACAACTAGAATTAAAAAAATATCTCGATGATAATCAATTACATATCATCGAAGAAGCTTTTCAACTTGGAAAAATTGCTCACGAAGGACAAAAAAGATACACCGGCGAAGACTATATTACTCACCCTATCTCTGTCGCCACCATATTGGCTGAAATGCGTATGGACCCCCCCACCATTATCGCTGCCATTTTGCATGACGTTCTCGAAGATACGCATGTCACAAAATCGGATATTATTGCTCAATTTGGCAAAGAAATTGCAGATCTGGTCGATGGTGTCACCAAATTAACGCAAATCGAATTTGAAAGCCGAGCTGAAGCCCAAGCAGAAAATTTTCGCAAAATGGTCATGGCCATGGCCAGAGACATTCGCGTTATTCTGATAAAACTTGCCGATCGCTTACATAATATGCGTACCATAGGCGATCTGCCGCGAAAAAAGCGCAGACGCATTGCTAAAGAAACCTTAGAAATTTTTGCGCCCATCGCCAATCGTTTAGGCATGCATGCCTTCAGGGTGGAGCTTGAAGACTTAGGATTTTCCATTCTTCATCCCATGCGTTATCGCATATTAAGAGAAGCAGTGATCAAAGCTCGCGGAAATCGCAGTGAAATGATGTCCTTAATAGATCAAGAAATTGAAAATGCTTTCAGAAAAAATAATATTCGTGCGCGTAGTTGTGCATCGCTTAACATAATTTTTTCAGTTTTATAGAGCCAATGAGCAGAGATACCGTACTCCGCCATTTTATGCATTTCATCAGTGCGAATTTGTACTTCAATGGGTACGCCATACGGTCCAAATAAAACGGTAT
>JABDBK010000057.1 GCA_013288655.1 Gammaproteobacteria bacterium
ACTTAAGCCATAGCCTATACGTGCAGTGGATGCAGTAAAAACAAAACCTGTTCCGAAAGGCGATATCATGGCATCAGCATAAATAATGATAATAAACCAGCTTAAGCCCAGGGCTGCTACCAAACCAGTAAACGGCCCTGTATCGCCGGTATAATGCAATTTGTTCCAACCTTCTGCAAATGCCGTTGGGCTGATGGCTCCCACAAATGCAATTTGTAGTAATGCATATAATATAATGCAAAAAATCATTGAGCCTATCAGTGCTAAAGGAATACTGCGTTGAGGATTTTTGGTTTCACCCGCTAATTGCAGCACGGTATTCGAACCAATAAAAGAATAGATAACTCCGCCCAACGGTAAAGCAGCTACAATACCATGCCATCCAAAAGGTGCAAAACCGCCGCTGCCCATATCATGAAAATTACCGCTGTTAAAACTTAAGCTCATTAAAATGACGATAGTGAGTAGCGGCACAATTAATTTAATGGCTGTAATAATGCTATTGGATCGGCTAAAAAATTGTGCGCCATAAAAATTTAAAATACACATGAAAAACATAATCACAGCTGCAACTATCATCCCCGTGTTAGTTAATACGTGGGTGTTTTGTACTGATTTCAACAGTCCAGGAATATAGTTGGCAAGGTATTGAATGATGCCTAAGGTTTCAACTGGCGCGACCGCAACACTTGAAATCCAGACCATCCAGCCAATCATGAAGCTCACCAGGGGGCCGTGACTATATTGTGCAAATTGTATCATCCCGCCCGCCACAGGAAAGGCACTGCCTAATTCTGCGAAAGTGAGCGCAATCACTATCATAAGTAAGCCGCCAATAATCCAGGAAAGCACGGCAGCGGGGCCTGCAATTTGTGCAGCAAAAAGTGGTCCAAATAACCAACCTGAACCTATAATGCTGCCTATGCCTGCAAGCAGCAGGCCTAAAGGACTGATAGTACGCTGAAATGTCATGGTGAACTCCGGGTTGGTCATTATAGGTGTTACTAAACTAGTATTGTTTAAAACCTAACATGGCCTTACTAGGCTGTCAATGCTGAGGTTGGTTCATAAACTCCTTCTTTTGGAACGATTTGTGACGGATTTTGAAACATCACTGCATGCTTTCTGGAGATAACAGATACTGCTGCATTGACTTCCTTATGAGTCGATCCAAATGCCGTATAAATACTTCGAAGCACAATAGGTAACAGGCACAAAGCAGCTAACATCCAACGTTCATTGACTGATTCGCCAGAGAGATAGCACAAGCTTGCTTGCAACATCATATAACATACGGATGCCAGCATCGATTTAAGAGGATAATCGGACAAAGCTAAATTTTTGTTATCTGCAGGATGATCTGCTGTTGCAAGTGTCGCTTCAATAGTTCCGCCCAGCCAAATTAAATCAAAAACCATGCCTTTAGGATGTTTATAGGTGACTTCTTTCACCGATGCTCCAAGTTCTTTAAAGAGTTCCCAGCCGATTTTAGTAGTTTTTAAATTTAATCCCATCCATAACTTGACTTGAGAATTGGCTATACGAGCAAATAGTTGTGAGAAAACGCTTCGAGTTTTGTCGACATCGAATAATTCATAAAACGATTGATCAGAGTTACGTAAATATTGCAATTGTCTATCATTTAAATTAGCAAATTGTTCAACGCCAGGTGCATAACTACCATTTTCAGTGAGATGAGCAAAGACGGTATGAGCATGATACATCATATTCAAATCATTGCTGCCATCGCCATTGACAGCAATAAAATACCCTTTATTTTTTAAATATAAGGCTAATTCACCTTTATCTGTTTCGCGCATTTCGGAAAAAATAATGGTGGGTCGTGCTTTTGGACTTAATGCCATAACATGATCCAATATCATGAAAGCTGATTCAGTCAGGCCTGTAAAAATGATAATTTTTTTTCCGGCAAATTCAGCCATCGATGGTATAGCTTGATCTCGCTTTATGACGACCATATCTTCTATGTCAGCATGACATAATACTCTTCCAATATTTTGAGATGCTTTAGCACTGTCGCCTGTCGCGATAACAGGTATAACATCCATATCACGACATTGTTTAATAAAATTTTCTGCGCCTTTTTTAATTGGATTATTAATAATAAACGTTCCATAATGCATCATACCTGATAATAATGCTGGGTTCTCTAATTCCTCTGGAGCTTGGTCTGTTGTTTTTTCATAAAATAACGTTAGAAAATCTGCAAATTGAGCGTCCGAAATTTCGGTGCGCGCAACACACCAATCGCGAGAGAGCACTCCAGTACGAGGAAGCATCGTTTGATATGCCTTTGATAAGTTTGTATCTTTGAAAGCATCTGGTCTAGGTGCACCGAAGAACACCAAATACTTTTTATCTCCATCTTTGACCAGCGTAAAACGTCCTCCCAGTTTAATCGAAAGTCCTAAATGATAGGTTTCCAGAACTTTTTTTGTGATACCATCCGAGAAAGTTTTGACAAAATGTGAATTTCCTTTTGCTTCAACCGTGAATTCAATTTTCTGATCAGCAAGAAAAGATCGAATGGCATATTCTTCAGTCTCAAGTTCCTTGGGTTTATTTGTGTATGCGGAGACAAAAAGTTCTGCAAGCATACGTCGTTTATCTGCATTCACGGATAGTCGTGTTGATTTCTCATCTGCAAATAAAGCTGACACATTAGAATCCATGTCGTCAGTCCAACATCCTAATACTTCCATGCCAGATTTTGTTAAAGTGCCCGTCTTGTCAGAGATCATCACAGCACCTCCTGGAAATCGGTCTTTGTAAAAACCAGCGATCGCATACAAAAAATCAATGATACGCAAAACATCAGTGATCTCTAGCCTTAAATTTTTTGGTAAAAATTGATTTAATTCTTTGATCAACACGTCATTTACTTTTTTTCTGGCGAAAGCTTCAGAGAATGCGATCATCATTTGAAATACCGTAAACATCCATTTGGGTGCTGTAAACAGGTCGTGATCGAAAACAATAGCAAATAAAAGCGATGCCATGATGGCATGTTTCACGCTATTATTTTTTGATTGCATGATATAATCGTTAATAATCGCTTCTTTCTTATAATCACTTGTGTGCGTTTTCCCATGTTCTGCCTTGACCCGGACAAAAAAATTCTTTTTATCAAATAAATCAAGTTTAGATGCTGTTAAAATGCCTGTCTGCTGCCCCGAACGAATAGCTTGAAGATCGACTTGTTTGAGGTCACAAATAGGAGTCACGCTTGTTTTTCGGAGATAAGATACGTCCTCGCCATTTTTTGCTTTGAGATTAATAGTATATTCTTCCATGACTTGTTCATGGGTGAATTGTCCTTTTTCGTCCGTTTGTAATGCAATGAGCTCACCAGAAATGGGGGTAGATGTGAGATCAAACCGTTCATCGCAATAGACGAGGTCATCTATTTTTAAATCAGCACGCGCTACATTCACTTGTGTTGCTTTCCCATTCATAAAGCGAAAGACCGCTTGTGTGGCAGTATTAAATGTAAAATCTTGATTAATTCGGTTTTGTTGTTCGACCAAAAACTCATAAATGGGGAATACCACATCAAGCGCAAGTGCAGGTGCGTTTTTGCCTTTTGTCCAGGGAGTATTTTCATTCAAAATGTTAAATGCAATTAAACCTCCTTGAAATAATCGTGAAGGATGTTTCATTTCACGCTGCAAAGCATCTCCCACTTGTAGATAGGTATTCATCAAGCGCGTCATACCGCTAGAAATAGCAGCGGTATCTGAGCGTTGTGCGCCTTCTGCGTTGAGACGTTTTACCGCATGTTTTTGCCATTTTTTGGCTGCTTGAGAAGTGAGGCTTGGAATGCCTAGTGCGCTTACTCCCAGGCTAGCTATGAGGGCATAGACATCCGATATATAAGGTGTTAAAGCAAGGCGAGTTAAGCGAAAAGATGCTTCATGTAAATAAACAATGGCTATGGCTTCACTTGCAATGGCGGCATGAGATTGTAAGCGACGCTCGGTATAGCGATGCGTCATGGACATTCCTAATATCATGGTGCCAATCATTAATTTTAACCAATGGTCATATTCATCCGTTTCTGTGTTCATGATGGTCGTGGCATAATGGCCCACAACATAAGCCAGGCCAGAAGATAGAACAGGCCAGGCAGATTGTTTGAACGTTTCAAAACTCATGCCTTGAATAGAAAATAGTGTTTGTAAAGTTTTATATACGCTATTCATGCTGCTTGAAATAAATTGACTGGCAGATCGGCATTTATCGGTTACAAAAAAGAGCCGATTTGGATTTTTACCATGAATATCTTTCAGAGTAACTGGAATGGTTGTGGCTTGTGTCCTTTCACGCATATTCTTTCTCCTTGCTAGGGTTTTATATCCTGATAGAATAAATTACCATGAAAAAATTGATTAATAAAATCGGAACGTCTGAAGTCATTGTGATGATTCTTACTGCCTGTTTAGGTATTCGTTGGATACCTGTTGCGGGCAGCATGGGCCCTTCAGCCATTTTATTTTGGATAGCAGGTGCATTGTTGTTTTTCATTCCGTTGTCTTTAATCGTTATGGAGCTTACGCATCATTACAACAAAGATGGCGGTGTGTATTTATGGGTCAAGCAATCTTTAGGCGATCGCTTTGGTTTTTACACAGCATGGCTTTATTGGATTAATAATTTTTTCTTTTACCCAGGATTATTGGTTTTTATGGTCGCAAATATTGCCTATTTATTTGGCGATAAAACACTTGCAGAAAATCATCTATTTGTTATATCAGTCGTGATCATTTGCTTATGGTCTGCAATTTTTATCAATATAAAAGGCATCAAATGGATAGCAAACATAGCATCCTATGCTTGTGTGCTTAACATTTTTTTAGCTATGTTTATTATCCTGAGTGGATTAATCTATTTGATTTTTTTTCACAAGAGTGCAACATCATTTCAAATATACCATTTTATTCCAAATCAAACGACTTGGAAAAATATATCCAATTTAACGCTATTAATGTTTGCCTTATCCGGCATTGAGTTAATTCCAACGATGGCTGGATCTATTCAAAATTCTCGTGTGACACTCATGCGCAGCATTGTCATCAGTGGTTTAATTATATTGTCAGTTTATATGCTTGGAACACTTACTATTAATATTATCATGAGCCCAAGTGAATTAAATAATACAACGGGTTTGATGGAAACATTTCTTGTCATTTCTACAAAGTTACATATTGGCTGGATCACCATGCTGCTTATATTATTGTTATTTTTAGTTGAATTAGGTGCATTATTGATTTGGTTGATCGCGCCAACAGTCATGTTATTTGAATGTGTTGAGTCTACTATATTTCCCAGATGGATGCAGGAATTAAATAAACATCATGTTCCAGCAAATGCGTTAATTTTAATCGGATGCATTGTAACATGCATTATTATGTTGATTCAGTATTTGCCTACCGTCAATTCGATTTTTACTACACTTGTGTTAATGGGAACTATAGTATATTTCATGCCATATTTATTTTTAATAGTTGGGTATATCAAACTGCGAGCGAAGAATGCACTGCCAGAACCTATTATGAGCAAGTCTCTTGCTTATTGCTGCGGGATGTTATTATTCATCGCAGTATGTACCGGCATTATCTTAAGTTTTTTCCCAAGCGCAGATATTCAAACGAGACAGCATCTTATCGTATATGAAATAGAATTAATAGGCGGGCCCTTGTTGTTTATGGCATTGGGATATTTTATGTATGCACGGTCAGTACGTCGTCCCGCGACTTATTCGCGGGATCGATAGGAACAAGATTACTTAAACGCCTGCAATCCCGTTTGTGCATGGCCTAAAATCAAGGCATGAATATCAGCCGTGCCTTCATAAGTTTTTACCGTCTCAAGGTTGACCATATGCCGCATGACTTGAAATTCTTCCATGATGCCATTTCCACCATGCATATCACGAGCTTCGCGTGCAATATCAAGCGCAATTAAGGTAGAGTTGCGTTTGATGAGAGAAATCATGGGGGTGGCCGCGCGGCCTTCGTCTTTAAGTCGTCCTACACGTAAACAGCCTTGTAAAGCCAAGGTAATTTGGGTTTGCATATTGGCAAGTTTCATTTGTATTAATTGATTTTGTGCCAAAGGTTTGCCAAATTGTTTTCTGTCCATCGTATATTGTCGTGCTGCATGCCAACAAAATTCAGCAGCTCCTAATGCACCCCAAGCAATACCGTAACGCGCATTGTCCAAACAACCCAAAGGCCCTGACAAGCCATCGGCATTCGGCAATTCATTTTCGTGAGGTACAAATACATCATCCATGATAATTTCACCAGTCAATGATGCGCGCATACTTAATTTGCCATGCATAGTGGGTGCTGTTAAACCCTTCATGCCTTTTTCTAAAATATAACCGCGTATGCGTTTATTATCATTTTTTGCCCATACAATAAAAACATCAGCTAAAGGTGAATTAGTAATCCACATTTTGCTGCCTTTAAGTAAAAACCCACCATCGACAGATTTAGCGCGGGTTTCCATATCGCCTGGATTGGAGCCATGGTTAGGTTCAGTTAAACCAAAACAACCTATCCATTCGCCTGTTGCAAGTTTAGGTAAATATTTTTCACGTTGAGCGGGAGATCCGTAAGTATAAATGGGAAACATCACTAAACTTGATTGAACACTTAGGGCAGAGCGATAACCTGAATCAACGCGTTCAATTTCTCTCGCGACTAGACCATAAGAAACATAATTAATACCCGCACAACCATAACCATGAAGGGTTGCACCTAGTAAACCGGCTTGTCCCATTTTTTCCATAATGGTTCGATCAAATTGATCATGATGAAAAGCGTTAATCACAATAGGTTGTAATGTTGCTTGTGCGAAGTCGTGAGCTGCATCTTTGATGATGCGTTCATCTTCGGTGAGTTGTTCGTTAAAGAAAAAAGGATCGTTCCAGTGATAAATAGGTTTTTGTTTGGACATAGGGTAGTGCACTCCTGTGATTATTATACAGAACGGGATAAAATACCAAAATTTTGAATAAAATCATATATGATACGTAATTGTCGAGTTAACTTGACAATCTTGATGTTGTCGATTAAACTTGACATATGTGTCTTTTTAACTAGACGGATAAAACATGCTTTCAGATCAATTCATTATGACCATTTTGAATGAGTGGAGCTTCTGGGACAAAGAGCCTTCCGCTGCTTTGATTAGGCAGATATCACTGCCTCGTCAGCTTCATGCTGATTTGGCTTTGATTATTCAGGGCGTTCGCCGCGGAGGGAAATCAACCTTATTGAGCCAATTGCCTAAACATTATGATTTATCTTTAGCGCAATGTTGCTATTGTAATTTTGAAGACCCAAGATTGCTGGATGATTTAAACTACACTTTATTGGCTCGTATCGTATCATTATTTAGAAATAATATATCCGCCGAATTACCTTGTTACTTTTTTTTTGACGAAATTCAAAATGTTAAGGAATGGGAAAAATGGTTACATACTCAATTAGAGCGTCCTAAAAATAATTATTTTATTTTGACAGGCTCTAATTCGTGTTTGTTAAGTGGTGAGTTCGCAACAGCATTAACAGGACGACATATTACAGTCGAATTATTTCCTTTTTCTTTTGCTGAATATAAAACTTATTTTCCTAAACGCAATTTCAAGGACTATTTAATTTCTGGTGGTTTCCCGCGGCCATTAACCTATGATCATCCTTATCAATTATTGCAAGAATATTTTAACGATATTATTTTGCGGGATGTGCTTAAACGTGTGCATGCTCGCACGCCAGATGCTATTAAGCAAGTTGTAAAAATGACCTTTGAAAGTTGTGGTTCGGAACTTAGTTATCGTAAAATTGCAGCTGTGACTGATTTGACGGTGGATACCGTTAAGGCTTATTTAGAGGCTTGTGAGCAAGCTTATTTATTATTTTCTTGTCCTTATTTTTCATTTTCTGAAAAAAAGCGCTCAATGAAACAAAAAAAATATTATCCGATTGATTCGGGTCTTCGTTATGCCATTACAAATACGAGCGGACGTGATTTTGGTAAAAGTCTTGAATTAATGGTGTTTTTGCAATTGAAACGATCCTATGAACAAGTGTTTTATTGGCAAGAAATCCACAAGGGCGAAGTTGATTTTATTGGTGTTCAAGGCCAAAGTATTACGCCTTATCAGGTTACGTGGGAAGGGCTTGATCAGCGTCATGAAAAAGCTTTGACGAATTTTTATCAGGCATTTCCACAAGCGAACGATGCTGTCATTATTACAAGTGAAAATGCTGCGGATTATTTAAAATAATTGAAAGGCGAGCGCTCATTTAGGCCATGTTAAGAACAAGTTACATTTGAATTTACTATCTGTTAATATTTTCCTGTCTTAATTTTAAGGGTTTTATTTATGAGCTTGGTAAAAGCTATTGCAGTTATCAAAATTATTATGTACCAGTATAGAAATGTGGATTAATATTCAAGCTCAATATGACACTTGGAAAATTAGCCAAAGGTCAGGCAAAATTAAAATAAAACCTTTGGATAAAGTGGCATAAGATTTGGATGATCGGTGTTCACTTTGGATTTAGTAAACTACATAATAATAAGGGTAACCTATGTTTAGAGATAATTCTCCCAAAAAACTATCAAATTTCGAAATCTTAAAAGCCTTTTTTATAGGCAATACAAATACATTGCGCACTAACGGCTATCATCCAAGATCTCTTTATGAATCAAGCCAGCTTTCATTCAACGACAAACAGAATTGTCGTGCTCGAACACAATGTCGTATTATGACTCGTTTTACCCCTCTTAAATCAGAAGCTCCAATTTATGAAAAATCGGGTGATTTACTTTTTCGTCATGATTTACCTAAACAGGCACGTCAACATTGGCAAATTGCTTTTGATAATGATCATAAACCATTTGATATGACAATGAGTTTAGGGCGTCATTCATTATTACAAGGGCATTTGGATACAGCATGTCGTGCATTTGGTTGTTTATCAAAAAGGCCAGGCGTTCCCTACTATGTGCATAATGAGCTTGGAGTTGCCCAATTCATGTTGGCAACACAACAGAGCAATCCCATGGAATTTGTAAAACGGCGTCTTGATGCATTAGATTCATTTGATGAGGCATCAAAATTACAAGCTGATCCTGTTGTCACACAAAATAAAAAAGTTGCATCGCTTTTAACGAGTAGTCCTAAATATGGACATCCGTGGAGTTATTTGGAATATAAAGACTGGTGGTCTTCTACCAGAATGATCGATGCTTTAATGCGCGATTTATCTAATCATCAAGAAGAATATCAGAGCGCGCCGGGTGTAGGGATTGCAGTTGATGGTAGTTCAAACATAAAGCCAGTTATCACTACAGCGAGCTATACAGTACCTATTGTTCCAAATCAGCTCGCGCTTTGTGAGCTTGCAAAAATAAAACAAGAGCAATTGTCGGAAGAGGAGATCTCTAGCCGAATGAAACTTTCTAAATAACTGGTATCAGGCTCCTTTTGGCCGTCATTGACGGCCAGAAAGATCCTTAAACTAAACTATATAAGCGAAACCTGTAGTTTCTTGCCAATAACATGCGCTGCTTTTGCCAAAGTATTCAATGTTATTGAGGTGTTTCTTGGATCAAGTAGCCGATCTAATGCTGAACGACTCGTATGCATTTTTTCAGCCATTTCTGATTTGTTTATATGATCTTTTTTCATTTTTTTTCCTAACTCATAAGCAATAACGCGCTTAATAGCAACAGCTTCTGTGGATTCTAATATTCCCTCTTCCTCTAAAAAACTATCTAGGGTAGAACCTTTATGTTTTTTCATAGTAAATACCTCTTATTCGCGCTCGTATTCTTTTTTTCTTTTTCTTGATAATGTTAATTCGGTTTTGGGCGTTTTTTTTGTTTTTTTGATAAATCCATTTACTAGAATCATTGTATTGCTATCCATAAAAAAAAATGATTCTCGCTATTCTGCCACCTGATAGTTTAGTCCTAATTTCCCATAGTCCCTGTCCTAAGCTATCAACCAACGGCATGCCTAATGGCCAGCAAAATTGTACGGTTTTTATATCTTCACCGATAACTTTCTTATCTGGTTTGGTCAGTGTCTTCAGCCAATCACGCACAGGCTCTGTGCCGTGTTCAGTACTGAAAAAT
>JABDBK010000058.1 GCA_013288655.1 Gammaproteobacteria bacterium
AATTTTTTCAAGGCAGGTGTCTATGGTTTCGATAGCTTTGATGGCAGCGGGTAAATTACCTGTATGTCCTAGCATGTCGGGGTTAGCAAAATTACAAATAATGACATCATAATGTTCACTTTGTATGGCTTTAACAAGTTCATCAGTGACGAGAGGAGCGCTCATTTCAGGCTGTAGATCATAGGTTGTGACGGGGGGTGAAGGGACAAGTATTCTATCTTCGCCAGGATAGGGCTGCTCTATACCGCCATTGAAAAAAAACGTGACATGGGCATATTTTTCGGTTTCTGCAATCCGTAATTGTTTCAAATGATGTTTGCTTAAATATTCCCCTAAAATATTGTTGAGAGATTCCGGTGAAAATGCAACATCGATAGAAAATGTTTTATCGTATTCAGTAAGCGAAATAAAATTCACTTTAGGCCATTTACGGCGATGAAAACCTTTAAAATGAGGATCAATAAAAGCTGACGTGATTTCACGTGCACGGTCCGCGCGAAAATTCATGAAAATAACCGTATCCCCGTCATTGATAGTGACAGGAGAGGTATTATTTGTATATATACTACTTGCTTTTACAAATTCATCGGTTTCATTTCTATCATATGCATGTTGCAAAGCATCCATCGCTGTCTCTGCGTGATAGTCTGCATGGCCTAAGGTAAGTAAATCATAAGTTTTTTCAATACGGTCCCAACGTTTATCTCTATCCATGGCATAATAGCGGCCAATGATGGAGGCAATTTTTCCGCATTGAAGCCGGTTAAATTGTTTTGTTAGAGCAGTGATAGAAGCCTCTGCGCTCTTGGGCGGGGTATCACGTCCATCGAGAAACGCATGAAAATAAACATGAGCGGCATGACGCTCTGCGGCTAGTTCAATTAAAGCGCTGATATGCCGCTCATGACTATGTACGCCGCCAGGTGAAAGCAATCCTAATATATGTATGGATTTTTGTGATTGAACCGCATGATCGATTGCTTTGGTAAGAACAGGATTAGAAAAAAATGTTTTATCGGCAATGGCAGTGTCAATACGTGTTAAATCTTGATATACAACACGGCCCGCGCCCATATTTAGATGTCCGACTTCAGAATTGCCCATTTGACCATCGGGAAGACCGACGCAGCGTCCACAGCCTGAAATGAGTGTATGGGGATATTTTTGCCAAAGATGGTCCCAAAAGGGTTTTTTGGCTTGAGCAATCGCATTGTCTTCCATTTCTTCACGATATCCCCAACCATCCAGGATAATTAAGGCAAGCGGGCGAGGTCTTTCAGTCGTCATCAGGTTTCTTCTTTGTTTATTAAATTATAAAAAATAATATTATAATGGCTTCTGTAAAGTTAAACTAGAAAGGTTTTTACATGGATTGCAATATGAAAAAAATCAATAAATTAAGCATGATAGCTTTGATATTTGCACTGCTATGTATGCGCAATGTATTTGCAGATGATGCTTTGCCTTATGCTGCAAACAAAGATCCATATGAAACTTTTAATCGACCCATGTTTGTGATTAATGATTGGTTAGATCGACTGATTTTAAAGCCGATTGCGGTGCTTTATACTAAATTAATGCCTAAACCATTGGCTAAAGGTGTCATTAATGTTTATAACAATATTGATACCGTACCTACTTTACTAAATGACATGTTGCAGGGCAATTTTTATCAGGCGGTGAATGATTCCTGGCGTTTGGGTATTAATACCACTATCGGATTAGGAGGTCTATTTGATGTTGCGTCGGGCATAGGGTTGGAGCCTAATAAACAAGATTTTGGTTTGACTTTGGCGCAATGGGGTTGGGTCAATTCAAACTATTTAGTATTGCCCATTTTAGGACCAGGTACAGTGCGTGATCAATTAGCTATTTATCCAAATTATTATTTAACCATTTATCCTTATATTGAGTCAGATACCCTGGAATATGGATTACTTGCAGGCAGTTTCATTGTAAGACGTGCAGAACTATTACGTTATCAAGGTGTATTTGAACAGGCAGCGTTAGATAAATATACTTTTGTACGAGATGCTTATTTGCAGAGACGCGCTTATCTGATAGAGCGTAATAAACAGCTCGGAAACCCTTATCTTGAAAAATAATATCATGATTCAAATTGCATTATATGAACCAGAAATTCCCCCTAATACCGGAAATATTATTCGTTTGTGTGCAAACACAGGTGCGATCTTGCATCTTGTTCATCCATTAAGTTTTATGCCAGATGATAAACAATTGAAAAGAGCGGGCTTGGATTATCATGAGTGGGCAAGAGTTCATCATCATGAAAATTATCAGCTGTTTCTTGAACAGGTCAAACCTAAGCGATTATTCGCCTGTTCTACTCATGGAACAAACATCTACTCAGATGTAAACTATGAACAAGGGGACGTATTACTTTTTGGCCCGGAATCAAGAGGATTGCCGAAAGACTTGCTAAATAACTTGACTAAACAATCCATTATACGTATTCCTATGCTGGCCGAATCACGCAGTCTTAATCTTTCGAATGCAGTGGCTGTGGTTCTTTATGAAGCGTTGAGGCAAATCGGTTTTAATGTGCTAAGCTTAAAATAGCGTACATTTGAGGGTTATCTATGAAAGCAGCAACCGTGTATTTAGCGAAAAATAAAATGCATGCATTAGCGAGCCAGGTTTATATTTTAGCAACCGGACTGCAAAATGCAGCACCTCCTGGTACGCCAGGTAAATCGATACAATATTTACTTGAGGTAGCAACAAATTTAGAACGATTTAGTAAAAGTATAGAAAGTTTATTACCAGAAAATCAGCAACACACATAAAATAAAGAGCCTTAAGTTATGTTTGCAAACGATGAAGAAAAAACACAGCAAGTTAAATTAATCGCACTCGTGCGTGAAGCCATCGAGTGTGATGAAGCATTACGCGTAAAATTTGAGATTGGTGATAAGTTTCGGTTTGTGCGTGATCGTTTAAAAGAATTGTTAGCACAATTAGAATTGGAACAAGTCACTTCGAGTACAATAATAAAAGATGTTAACGTAGGCTTACAAGAAAACGAAATGATTGTGTATGTTTATTTATTTAATGCAAAAGGTGTCGTGTTACGAAACTGGAATAACATGCTCAATGCTAAAGTTTTTTATGAATACAGTGTAAATAGACCTATTTATGCGAGTAAAAATGAAATTGAAGCCATGTTACGAACAAAAAAAGATAAACCACAACATGCATATCTTGCTGTGGCGGTGCAAAAAACAGATATTCTGCAATCAACGAGTGATTCAGCAGAACAAAATGTTCTTGTCAGAGTGCGTGAAGGTTCCTTAAAATTGGATAGACTCATCGGTTTTTTTCATAATGGAAATGAATATACATGGAATCCTGAAGAGGGATTTAAAAAATTGTCGTAGTAATGGATTTATGAAGATTTGCGATATAACCCATTATTTGAGGAAACTACTTCCGTATCTATAGCTTTTCGTTTTCTCGACAAAGAAATATTTTTAAAAAACTGAGCTCGTTTATCATTACTCTCAAGAGACTTAATGTCTTTTAAACAATCCTTAAAATTTTGCTCATGTGCCTCTTTATATTTCGGTAACTGAATTTCTGATTCCGGAGAAAAAAAGGTTTTTTCATAGTAATCTTCTACGTACATCTTCTTTTTATAGGTAGGATATTTATCGTTATGCGGGTCGATATCCCAATGCACTCTATCTATTAATTCTGAATCGTTACTCGGAAGATTAATTTTAATTTCATTAAATTTTTTACGTTGTTCTAGTAGAAATTTTTTTATTTCTTTAATTTTTTCATTAAATTCTATAGCAGGAAAAATTAAACCATACCAGGCATCAATAATCCAGCCGCCAGTCCAAGTGTATGGATTGTATGGGTGACCTTCCAAATTAACAGCGACCAATATATGATCTAACTCACTCATACATAATCCTGTAATCCTAAAAATCTTATCCGGATTCTCCCATAAATATTTACTGACTAATGCGGATTTCATTAAACAATCGCCTGATCTTGCTTCAATAGCGAAAAGCGCATAACAAAATAATAGCATATTTTTTCGTTTCAAATTGAACCTTGGATCATCTAAAGGATGTTCATTTGTTTTTTTATTTATATGATGAGAAAATTGGGAATACACTTTTTTTATATTATCAACTTTATAATACCAACTCTGAGTTGTATGTTTAAATGTACGGTTATCATGATCAAATTTACCATTGGCATGTATATCATTTTCTTCAGAATATTTATCGTCAGTGCATTTCACATACCTCCCAAATGTTCGATACCGATATTCCAAATTATGAATCCAACCGCCCGTTCTCTCGATATCTTCGATTTTATTTCGCGAGCCAAATACACACACATTTAATACATGGTCTAAAGCTGCTTTTAAGCGTAATTCTATACCCCCTTCTTCTTTCATTTCTCTATGAGTTTTCGACGCATTTTGGAAAGGTCTTTTGATAGTTGATAAAACTTTATGAGTGGATGTTTTGCATGTTGTTTCAGTTTCTAAAGCATTTGTAGTTTGACTAGCAACCATTCTTGCAATAGGAGGAGGAAGGCTTTCTAATTCAAAAAATTTATATAAAAATCTTTTCTTGTAAACACTCAAAGGATAAGAAATATTAAGAACATCAATTTGAGGATTTGCTAAACGCAACAGAGGTGTCCTTAGATCATGTCTTAAATGTGCCATAGTAAAAATTTGTTCGACTAATTTTCCCGTTCCTCTTATAACAGGTGTCGTATTTCCTAATAACCATATAGTCTCAATGACAGGATCGTAGAATGCTTTTAAACTTACCTTATCCGTAGTGTCTAAAGGAAACTTCATGATTTTGTTGAACAAGCTTTCCAATCGCGGCCAATGTTTATAAATAGGTTCCTGACCATGAAACCAGCTTGGTATATTAATACCATGTCTTTCCTGTGAAGGATTTTTTATAAAAAAACTTAAGGGTTCTCCATCATAAATCAATACATAGCCGTCAAACTTTACTGCTGGCCCATAGAAATCAGAAATCAATGCTACATCGTCAACTGAACCCTCCTTCGCTAATCCATAAATTTCATCTACCAAGTCACTCGCCCATGCATACCCGGCTAGCGGGGTGTGCGGGAACCCATCGAGATTAATGCTTTTCATTAGATTAGCGGTTTCTTGACCTGATCCGCGTTTCAAGGAGTTAACATAATGGCAATTAATGAGATATTCGACAGCTATACGAAGATGATATTCATTTCGTTTTACTTCATTGTTTAAAAATGAAAGTGGTCCATCATTACTGGGTTGCGCTTGAGGATCCATGCATAATTTCAATGCATTTTCTGCATCTTTAAAAGATTGCTCACCGTATTCCATTTCATCTTTTAATTTAAGCGTGTTACTTTTAACGTATCGAGACTCAACAAGCTTCATTTCATCTGACTTGCAATAACGAGCTATCTGACAACCCCAACGCTCGAAATCTTTAAGCGCTTTTTTCGCGCATTCATTAATTGTTGTTAGAATTTTTGAATTTAGTTCGGTATTAACAGATCCTAACATCGTTTCTATTGTTGACAGGAGATTATTTACAGCACTTTCCGGCGAATTTCGCAAAACAGTAGAAAAAATAAAATATATATTATTTTTACCTTCATCAAAGGAAGGTGTAGAAAAATGGGTGGATATTTGTTCGATAATAGTTTTAGCGAGGTTGGTGTTATCTTCATTAACATTCAATTGTTGTAATAATTTTGTTTCGTTATGTAACATACTTAAACCTTATCTTAAAATGAGCATAAGTTGCACCACCAAGAAAGACTTGTTGAAAATTTGTTCTTACTTAATGCGTTGAAATTATATTTTTTTGTGTGTGATTAGTAAAGCAAATTCGAATTTGAAGTATGCGTTTAGCTAACGCAGCGTAATAATTACAAAAATTTTTTATTTATGCATTGTTATGGGATATTTTTGCATTTATAATTGCCGCTATGATTTCTTCATAGCGGAAAAAATGTCTAATTTGCCCCTCCAATGTCTTCATTCAAAACTCTAAATCAGTTTTAACAATTATTCATTACAAATAACCTAAAATAGGAAAACCCAATATGGATATTCAGAATTTAAAAAATGTAAAAGAAATGTCTGAAAAATTAGAGGCTGATATATTAATATACAGCGGTGAGATTACTAATGAAGGAGAGATACAAAGGGCAATAAGAGTAGCATTGGCTTATGGTGAGAGGTTGATTTTAAAGCGTGGTAATTTACCTAGTACTACAGAGTTGGTTAAGCTGGTTCAGGGGTATCCGGATCATGGTTTTGTTATTGATTATGAAGAAGCTAAGCAAATTTTTAAAGTTGTACGTAAGCATGATGAATTAGAAGAAATATTTGGGAAAAGTTTAGAAGATCTGAAATATCCTGCTAGTCATGCTATGATAAAAAAAATCCATCCTGGAGAAAATTATGAAGAATCTAATAAGCGAGCAAACCTTGAGGGAGTTAGAAAAGTTAACTCAAAAACAAGAAAAACAGATTGCGGAGATAATGGAGCGATCCTACCAATTCACGAATCAGAAAAATCTACCGCTTAATTCAAATAACACACAAAAAGGTATTTTACCGTCTGTTAAGAGAAGGTAAATGGTTGTTCAAGTCTAATTGTATCAATATCTCTTTAAATTTGTTTTGAGCCATTAGTATGAAAATAATAGCGAAGATAGATTATAAACAAAAAACTTGTTCGGGGAAACCGAGCATTTCTTTTTATTGCGAGGATTGCCGTTTATCATATTGCGGACATTCTATTGACGGGTATTTTTGGCAAACTCATTTAGATAAAACCAGGTTGCAGTCCTCTATGGACGAATTTTTACAAGCAATAAATGGGAAAAACACTGATCACTTATTCCAGAAATCAAAAACGGGTAAAAGGTTGTTGCGCGCTTTTTGTCATTGTGATCCAAAGATAACTAGCTTTGAATATCATAAGAATGTAAAGAGAGCTCAGAGAATATTGGAGGTTGCTCTACATCAGTTTAAATAATTTATTTTATATAAAACGAGGTTGTTTAACATGCTTAGATATGATTCATATTTAGAAAGCGAAAGAATAAAAGCCGATAAAAGAATAAAAGCCCATAATAGGGCCATACATTCAAATATGACTGCAAGCGGTAGTATCTTTCGTATCATAGAAATAAAAAGTCTTGAGGAAAGACAAAAAATAATAGAAGGGCTCGTAAATGAAGAATTAAAACCTTTAAATGAAAGATTGGAAGTTGCAGAAATTCGATTGAAAGCTTTAGAAAAAATAGCAAAGGATAAAAAATCAGATGATTTGAAAGAACAAAATCAGCAAATAGAAAAACTAAAAAGCATAATAAAGCATCTAACGAATAAAATATGCGAAAGAAATATTATAATGAATAACGTATATAGCGTAGAAGAAGAAAAGATGCTAGCCGAGAAAGGTCCAAAAATAAGAGAAGCCATTCAAAATATGGGTTTACTTGAAGCAGGACTTGGAGAAGTTGCAATGATGCTTACGGACATTATTGGAATTTTATATATTGAAGAATTTAAAAACATACAGAGAAGAAAATTTAAAGTAAAATTGGATACAATAGCATTGAATCCTCAGTATCAAGGCGGTAAAAAACTATTTGTACAACAACAAAAAGTGGACCCCCATGATGAAGAAGAGATATTTTCTCCATCTCAAAATAAACAAATGAAAAGATATCAAAAAACTGAGAAAGAATTAGATAAAGCGCTTGACGAATTTAAAGAAGATCATCATAGATTAGATATGTTTTGGGATAATATTATAAAATTTACCCTCGAACGAGTTAACTCCGCACATGAAGGAACAACAATATCTGACATGCTTCCTGACATTTTTAAATCTTTTGCCGATTATACTGAAATCGAAGATAAGATTTTTTCCGAAAAAAATGCTAATAAAACACTCCAAATATACATTGCAAATACAATTAAAGTTAAACTTGATCTTTTGAATGAATTGGCGAGAGAAGCTCCTGAAAGAGAAAAAAAGTATCGTATAATTCGTAAGGAAATTAAATCAAAACTTAATAGTTTTTCAGATAAATCATTATCTCTCGAACAATTTAAAGTGGAATCTGAGAGACCTGAGTGGGATATTGACAAACTAAAATCCGAACTTAATTTGTTAAAACAGTTTAAACAAATCAAGGCTTTTTATAAGCAATATATTCAATTCACATTTTCAGTAGAAGATAAAGATGATGCTAATGTCAAAAGAATTCAAAAAAAATTGTATGATTTTTTAGATAAATCTCCGTCTTTAGAAAGCATGAACCACTATAGTTTGAATCTAGACAGATTTGTTTTTCAATTAAAATTTAGTGATGAAGAGCCCTTAAGTAAAAGTAATTTTATGAGGCAATGTCCGGAATTTAGTAAATTAATTTATAGAGCTGAAGCTACACATCTTATTAAGGACGCAGAGGCGTTGTTAAAAAGTAAAGATAAAGAATATGAGAATGAACTTAAATTCTTGATTGATAAAATACGCGATCAATCGAAAGAATTTTTTGAAGAGACTCATTTCGCAGATGATGCTTGTCGTTATGTAAATAAATTAAAAAAAGATATTCGAGAATTTCATAAAAAAATTAAGGCGAGAGATAAAGCCAAAGCAAAATTGCTTGCACGACTTAGTAAATGTAATGATACCATACAAAATCTTTTTGATAATTGTGTTCTTTTATTTGAAAGAGATGAATCTCAAAGAGAGATAAGAGCATCTGAGGAAACACACAAACAGGATCAAATTAATTTCTTTAGTAGGCCGCGATCGTTAGAAGATCTTCGTGCGCATCTTAAAATGCTACAGAAGAAAATGTTTAAATTGAACAAAGTAGTAGATGAAGGATTAACTGTTGCAACAGATTTGGCAATAGATAGAATTGATCAATTGACGACAATAAGATGCAGTAGTAACAATACATGGCCTTCTGATGGTATTTTTCAATTTTCATCCTTTTATACGATTCCAAGATTTATTGCCACAATAAATGCGCGCCAAAAGATAATAAATTTATATAATTCATGCGTCAAAACTAAGGATTATAAAGAATTCCATTCCTATATAAAAAGATTGAAAGAATTCGAGGAAAATTTTTTTGACTCCGTGGATATAATTAAAAGTTTAGCTCGAAAGGATAAGGATGCTAGAATTGATATTACATTTTTAAAGCAATGTATTCTAGACGATGATATAGAACGATTGAAAAGT
>JABDBK010000059.1 GCA_013288655.1 Gammaproteobacteria bacterium
TATCCTGTATTCAGTGACCTCATAATTAGCAATTGGAATCTCAAATACCTGATGTCTCTCTATCTTATCTTTTAATATAACTTTGTTGCCACAATCACATGTTTCTATGGGCTTACAATCAATGACTTTATTGACTTGCGAAAGTGGGATAACGAGTCTTTGTGATGCTTTATGACCGGGTTGCCCTCCACGCTTACGACCACTTGCCGGGCGTATCTTTTTTTTCTTCTTTAAATCTTGAGAGGGTGGTAATGAGGAATTTTTTGAATTATTATTCAGTTTTTCCCGCAACAAATCATTATCTTTTTTTAATTCAATAATAACTTCCGCCAATTGGTTAATAAGCTCCAGGGCTTCTTCCAGATTGTAAGGCTTTAAATTCAATTTTGATAAATCGTGTTTCATCCGTAAAAAAGTCATAAAAGTAATACGTGGCTTATATCATTTTTTTAAGAGTGAGTACTAGAAAAAAATAGGTGGTAATATGAAAAAAGCAAAAATAAATCATGTCAGGGCATTACGACAAAATATGACAGATGCTGAAATACATTTATGGTATTTTTTAAGAGCTAAACGTTTAAATGGATACAAATTTCGAAGACAGCATTTAATTCATCCTTACGTGATCGATTTTATTTGTTTGGACAAAAAACTGATCATTGAGTGTGATGGAAGTCAGCATGTAGAAATAAATAATTATGATCAACAACGTAATGATTTTTTAATATCTAAAGGCTATAAAATTATTCGTTTTTGGAATGATACTATTCTAAGAGAAACTTCTCTTGTCCTTGATGTGATTGTTGAGGCATTAGAAGAACCCTCCTTTCCCCCGCCCCTTTCCTCCAAAAAAAGCATTGGAGGAAAGGGGTGACTAGAAGCTATGGGGCCGTGAACATTTACAATTCAATTTATAGCAATTCCGAGATATCCATAAGTCTAAAAGCATGCTGGCATGACACGGCATATGGCTTACAGATATTTCGAAACCGCTATAAAACTGAGCCGCGCGCGGCTCAGTTTTAAAAGCCGGTTTTTATTTGACACCAATAATATGCTCAAAACAAATAAGAACAATAACCCAGGTATCACGGTATACCATACTATCCCAAGTTTTTTAATATAATAAACCTGATGTCCCATAAAATAACTCAAATAAAGCATACTCATCACGTATACCAATAATGTTGCAATCACCATACCATGCATATATGCAAAAAATACAGTCGCAAACATACCTAAGCATAATACATAAATAAACGCTATTTTTTTCATCATCAGTATGCTGATGATGATAAATATCATAAATGCTGAAATTTGATAATAACTGATGACTTTAGACGAAACTTTTTCTCGGCTCATATAAACCGACAACCATGTCGATAAAAATGCATAGAATATAATAATGGCGTTCAAATCTGCCAAACACAAATCCAAATAAATAAAAAATACCGTCATGAATGATGAGAATGTTGCTTTATCTAAAACAAGTGCGGTCATTCTACATAAACCCGAGAAGCAGCTCACTAAAGCACCCATCAAAAGAAAACGCGTCCATAAAGCCATCGTTGCGTGTCTTGGAATATCAGAAGAAAATATATTTCGACATACATACGCTCCAAGGCTTGCAGAGACTATATCTGCCAACGAATATAATATGATCGATGGAAGACTAAAACCTTTAAGATAATAAGCACACATTGCGCCTAGCAATAAACCTAATATTGCATTTTCACCCAAGATGGAAACCACCGTAAATGTAATCCCCATCGCGGGATAAACGGGATAAATAGGATAAAACGATTGCAAATGATAAATACATAAATATTGAAAACTAAATGTCATGATAGTAAGCGCTAAAAATCGTTTTAGCTTTAGAAGGTTATAGAGAAAGGCATAACTAAAACGTTTTTGCACATTCACATATACATCAAATGTTTCTTTCATAAATATAACAACCTACACGTTCCCAACTGCAATGAATTAACATTTTTTTCACGCAGGTAAAATTTGATAAAAAGGGAAGTTTTCTAAAACTTGCAATTTTCCTGATATGAGGCATGGTATTTAATGTTAAACCAATTTTTTCCAACAAATCATAAGAAAAAATGGTTGAGCATATATATACTATAGTGGTTCTATCAAAATTGGATTCTAAAAAATTTCCCTCAACTAAAGAAAACTCTCTGTGCTCGAACATACGAGGCAGCTGTGTTTGAATAACTTCTGAAACTTGTATGGCTATTGCATGTCTTGCTGAATTGATTTCAATTCCTGTCACAGATGCTGCTTGACTTGCAAAATATACATAAAAAGCCAACTTTCCTATACCTGAACCTATATCCAAAAAATGATCTTCTGGTGTTACACCTAGATATTTAATCAACTTAATCGCACTGTAATAAAATATTTCGCCATAAATTTCATTGCCTTTAAAATGCAGCGTTTTTTTAATATCAGCTTCGAAAGAAGTATAAACTTTATCGAAATACGACTGGATCATTTCATGAATCATGTGTTGATCTTGAATCAATATGCTATACCCATCCATTCTCTACAGCGTTTGCGTATTTTACGTATAATCTCGGACTTGGCATAAATAGCATTTTTAAAATTACGACTGACAAAATGAAACATGATTTGTGACACTAAATCCGAATTAAGCAATTTTCCTCGCCAATGATGCAATCGATTACCATAATAAATTAATACATCGCCTGGATATAATTTAATATTTTGTGGATTTTCATCATAATCTACCAACCAAAGCTCCCAAGGCTCACCTTTCTGACCAAGATTCATCGTTGCTGATATTTCAGCTCGCATACTGTCTTTATGCATACGTAACACTGCCCCCGTACGATAAATTCTGTGATAACAAAAAACCGAAATCAATGGGATTTGTATGGCTTCCTCAATCAGAGGCGCTAATTTTTTCTGTAACTTAGCCACTTCTTTATCTTGATAAAAAGAAGGAGATCCGGGTACCTGGCCATCATCTGAGTTACCAAGCGTAAGCTTATTGAGAGTATAGTGATATAATCTCGCTGCTTCATCGGTAGTAATCATATTTCGAATAACAACGTATCCACTATGTTTGAATTGTGCCTCGTTATTCATAACCTTTGGCATCCGCTTGAAAAGTTCCAACATAATTTGCAACCCTGGAAATACCTGTCTTCAACTCACCCTCAGGAGATAATTCAATCCATCGATACCCTGGATTTAAA
Source organism: Gammaproteobacteria bacterium (assembly GCA_013288655.1). Lineage (GTDB taxonomy): Bacteria > Pseudomonadota > Gammaproteobacteria > DSM-16500 > DSM-16500 > JABDBK01. Next base: position 3,231 of record JABDBK010000059.1, read on the forward strand.
TTTTCCAGTGCAAAATCATGACTTTTTCTCATAAACTGAATACATGTTGCTGGCGCAGAATAATAATTCACACCTTGTTTTTGACCTTCATGGACTTGATGCACATGACCAAAAAATATTGTCCTAAGTTGTGGGAAATTTTTAACTAACCGCCAAAATTCATTCGCATTCGTTAAGATATATTGATCTAACCAGGTAGATCCTACAGGAATAGGCTGATGATGAAACATCACGATGGCGTGATGATGAGGATATGCTTGCAAACATGCTTGCATATAATTAAGCTGGGACACATTTAAACAACCTTCAACACGTCCGGGTATTTGTGAATTTAATAAAATAATATTCCAATGATCAAAAACAATATTTTTTTTATCTGAAATATTATTCATTGGAAATAAACGTTCTATAATATCTGGATTATCGTGATTGCCTGCAACAAAATAAATAGGAACAGTAAATTCTTTTAACACATCTACCATATTTCGATACGCTTGCTCTGAATGATCTTGCGCCATGTCGCCAGTCAAAATAATCATATCGGGTTTATTTTTATCTGCTTTCAACAAATTAACGACTGCGACAAAACTCTCAAAAGTCTTAACACCAAGCAAGTTTTGTTGTTTGTCTCCATATAAATGAATGTCGCTAATTTGTACAATTCTCATAAGAATATATTTCCCATATAATCAAAGTGTTAATCTTAACATAAAGACCCATATTCGCCACAGATATAGTATGTTTACAAAATAACCACATCAAGCTGTATATATTGAAGTATAATAGAATAAAGATATCTGAAACAGGATTGTATAACATGCATGATCATAACGAAAAACCTCTACGGAATATGATCAAAACCAAGGTGGAAATAGCTCTTGTTGAAAATATATACAAACAAGCAAGGGTTGGTTTTCTGGTATCTATCATTTGTAGCGCTATGGTTGTGATTTTCTCACTCTATGCGAATACCGATAGAACTGTTCTATTTACGTGGTATGTCGCTTTTATCATAGTTGTTCTAGCTAGAATAGTTTTATATAAATTATTTATCGATCATACGGATAAAAATAACCATATTAAACTTTGGCGAAATTTATTTACTATAGGAGCACTGTTAGGCGGAGTGATGTGGAGTTTTACTGGAACTTCCTTCTTATTACCCGCTCATGCATATCTGGAACAAAGTTTCATTTTGGTGATTTTAGCCGGTATTACAGCAGGGGCGGTTCCACTTAATGCCCATATTTTAGAGACAGCTATGGTATTTATTATTGCCGCTTTACTCCCTCTTGTGGTACGTTTTTTTTCATTATCAAATACACTTTATTTATTATTCGATTTCACTGTGATTGTGTTTACTGTCTCCTTAATCATCCTCGTATTTAAGACACATCACATTATTTATGATGCATTATATTTACGGTTTGAAAATGATGATTTATTAATTAAACTTAAAGAAGCCAAAGAACAATTAGAAATAACTAATAAACACCTTCAACGGGAAGCTACGCACGATCCCTTAACTCGTGTTGCAAATCGACACTTATTCGAAGTCGTTCTTCAAGATGCCCTTCATCAAGCTGAACTTAAAAAACAAAATCTTGCCTTATTTTATATGGACTTAGATAAATTTAAAACAATCAACGATACCTATGGTCACGATGCTGGTGATCAATTACTATTAGTTGTCATCGCACGTATCAAAAATATTTTACGCGATAGCGACACCGTAGCGCGTATAGGAGGCGATGAAATAACCATTATTTTAGAAAATGCTACCCATCGAGAACAGATAGCAGAAATTGCAGATCGCATCTGCAAATCGATTGCAAAACCCATGAAAATTGATGGCATAGATGTTTATATTTTTGCCAGTATAGGGATCAGCATGTATCCTTCAGATGCCACAAACATAAAAAAACTCATTGCAGCGGCCGATAGAGCCATGTATTTTGTAAAAGAAAATGGCGGTAATAGTTATCATTTTAATCTTGAGACAAAAGAAGTATGAGGAGAATATTTTATGCAGCACACAAATAAAGGCAATGAACCGCTCACTGACCCTATGGTTTACGAGAAATTATTTCGTGGTGAACCGCTAACCACAGAGGCTCTTCGACTCATATTGGATAGCAATTCTATAGAAAATGTAGTAAAACAAGAATATGATAATTTAATGCTCAATATAGAATTAACTGAAGCCTATAAAGATAAACGAGAGTTAAAACTAGCAGTTCTTGCAAGTATATTGCGGGGCATCACTGAATATATGGAATGGCAGCAAGAACAAAAAGCTCAAATTCAAGATGCAAAGAAACAACAGCAAATGCTGGCAGAATTTGATTTAGAAGAAGCAGCCATAGAAAGCTCAACTGAAAAAGGATGGATAGAAAAACTTCTAGAAAGTTTGTTACCAGAAGAGCATCAGCACTATCATGCTCACCTGTACTCAAAAATCGAAGCGGCATCAAAGAATCCGGAAGATAGACGCGCCATCAAAGCTGTCTTATTATTAGCAGCACACAGCGATACTATAAAAGCATTTATTTTCCCCGAAAAAAATCCTGCCCATGATCATGAAAAACATTGTCAACTCATCATGGACCGTATTTTACATGTGGGAGCAACTTTAAAACATGTACACTGTCATAAATTTATGTCCAATGAGACACTCATCAATGAAATCAACTCAAAAATAATAGAAGGTAATAAATTACATAATGGACTTAAACGATAGTTTCGCTGGCAAACAACTCGCCTAGCGTTTCTCGTTTTCTAATCAGATGAGCTTTATCGTCTTTAATCATCACTTCCGCGGGTCGTGGTCTTGAGTTGTAATGAGAACTCATACTAAATCCATAAGCACCCGCGGTCTTAATTGCTAATATATCACCAGGTTCTAAGGCTATTTGACGACTTTTACCTAATACATCTGCCGATTCACATACAGGGCCTACAATATCGTAAAAATGTGTATCGCCATAGCGTAAATGAATAGGCAAAATATCATGCCAGGCATCATACAATGCCGGTCGCATTAAATCATTCATGCCCGCATCAACAATGGCAAAATTCTTTTGACTGGTGGTTTTAATATATTCCACTTTAGTAAGCAATATTCCTGCATTAGCAACCAAGGCTCGACCTGGCTCTATAATCAATTCAATGGATTGATTTTCAAATTTTTTACGCAAGGCTTCTGCATATTCCTGCGGTGTAGGTGGTTTTTCATCATGATATTGCACACCTAAACCCCCGCCTATATTAATATGGGTTAATTCGATACCAGCAGTTTTTAATTGTTGCAATAAATCGAGCATGCGGTCACTTGCTTCTAAAAAGGGAGATAATTCTGTGAGTTGTGATCCTATATGACAGGCAATGCCGATTAATTTAATATGCGGCATTTTTTGAACTCTATGACAAAGCGGCAAAACATCGCTGTATTCAATCCCAAACTTATTAATGCTTAATCCGGTTGAGATATAAGGATGTGTACGCGCATCAATGTTGGGATTAACACGCAATGCAACTGTCGCAATCGTTTTGCGTTTTTCTGCAATGCTATGAATACGTTCTAGTTCAGGCAAAGATTCCACATCAAAACAAGCTATTCCAACATCTAATGCTCTTATGATTTCTGCGGTTTGTTTTCCAACGCCTGAAAAAACGATTTTTTTAGGATCGCCTTTTGCTGCAAGTACACGTTCTAACTCACCTTGAGAGACAATATCAAAACCCGCGCCTTTATTAGCAAAAAAATTTAAGATAGCAATATTTGAATTTGCTTTGACCGCATAACAAATGCGATGGCGAAGTCCGTTAAAGGCCTTTTCAAACGCCTGCCAATTGTCCTCCAACATCGCTTCAGAATAAACATAGCAGGGTGTCCCAAATTCATTGGCAATATCTGCTAGACGAATATTTTCGCCATAAATTTGATTATTTTTATAATGAAAATGTTGCATGTTGGTCCTTTTTGTTCATTAAAGAGCCATACTGATCTAGCATAAGGTAATGGTTGCTTTATTTATACTAAGTTTGTTTTAATAGAATAATGAATAACAATATTAACATCCATGATAACACGGTACATATCTGGCGACTATGCCTGTCTGATTTTACTCAAGACAGCCATAAACTAGCCAAGTTATTAAGTCCTGATGAACTCGACCGTGCAAAACGATTCCATTTTCCTATACATCAAGAACGATTCACTATCACCCGTGGATTATTGCGCAAAACTTTAAGTTTATACACAGGCATAGCCCCTGAAGCATTACTATTTCATTATGGTGAACATGGAAAACCTTTTTTAGATTCTGATCTAAAATTTAACGTTTCTCATTCGCATGATATGGCCGTTTTTGCCTTTACTGTTCATAAGGAAATTGGTATTGATATTGAAAAAACAGAAGCTTCTTTCAAAGAAAGTGTAGCCAAACGATTTTTTAGTCCTGCTGAGTATCATGAATTAATGCAATTACCTGATACAGAACGTGTGATTGCATTTTATAAAATTTGGTCAGGAAAAGAGGCTCTCATTAAAACGCTTGGCAAAGGATTATATACACCGTTAGATAGTTTCACGGTTTCTTCACAAAAAGACAGTCAGTCTGTATTATGCAATGCAGAACATTATCTAGTAAATCATATAAATATAGATGCTCATTATCAAGCGGCTTTTGCAACTATAGAACCTGTGATCCAGATGATCGAGTGGCGGTGGATACACAATAAGGACTATGAATATTGCCTTATAAAATAGAACTTACTTGCTGTTCCTTGTTTCCTCGTTTTTTTATCACTAATGGTTGAATATCAACAACTAATCTCTTACCTAATTCATGCAATGCATCATCAATTAAATCCATTCTAGAATGATGATCCAGATCAAGAAGTCGACGAATTTGTCGTGCATCGCAATGTAGTTTGTCAGCAAGATCAGCTTGTGTAATACTTTGATCACGCATTGCTTGATAGATAGCCAATTTAGAAGCAATAAGAGGTGGTAATACTACAGTCTTTTGACCAGCTTTTGGTTTTGAAGGTTTAGGAATATCGCGTCTATCATCAACATAACCCGACAAAGCAACAACCAAAGCATCTTGAGACCATTCTAGAGCATTTTCTTCATTTGCCCCAATTGTGATTGCTTCAGGCACATCAGGAAATTCTGCGATAATACTATCACCATCTTTTGTAAACATTACTGGATATGCTTGTTGCATATAAACCTCCCGTTACAATATATCTTCAAATTTTATTCCTAATTGTTTACAAATTTTTTTTAGGAATATATTTCCCATATCAGCATCTCCATGAATGGGAATAGTTGTTTGTTTACCTTTATATTTTGCTAACACATGCCCTCCCTTTCCTCGTCCCTCAACAATTTCGACCCCGATTCTGCGAAGTTTTTGAATAAACTGCTTGACCTTCATGCATTATAATCCTTATTTCTATAATATAGGACATTTTCGTCCTCTTGTCAAATATAAAATATCAATCTATACAATAAATTATATGATGTTTCTATATAGATTTGATTAATCCATAACTAAAAAATGCTAATCATTGTTGTTATTTCCTTTGAAGTTTGTTAATAAGATGATACTGCTATAATGTAAGATCTCACGGAAATACACATGAAATGGGTATTAAAAAAATCAATCGGCCTAATGATAGCCGTCATTTATCATAATGCCTTAGCTTCAACAACATTAGAAACGGTTGGTGATATCGGACAAATTGCTCTCCCTATCACTGCAGCAAGCACAACGCTATTCAAGAGTGATTTCAAAGGATTCTCTGAATTTGCCTACTCCTATCTTTTAAGTACTGCAAGTGTGCATTTACTAAAATATACTGTCCATCGTGAACGGCCTAACCATGGAAATCAATCTTTTCCCAGCGGACACACAGCCAACGGTTTTGTTGCAGCTTCATTTTTGCAATTTCGTTATGGCTGGAAATATGGCGCACCTGCTTACGC
>JABDBK010000060.1 GCA_013288655.1 Gammaproteobacteria bacterium
TTTAAACATGAATGTTATAATCTGTATTTGCTGCAGTTAAAGCACGCAGTATGGATTGCATCAAATTTTTAGTGGAAGATTATAAAATTGATGGTCAGCGTGTTATTAAAGATTTTGATGAGGCTATTCTACTTGCTGAAAGCATGCAATTAGTCGAGATCACAAAATATTTAATTGAAAAAATTTTGGCATGGAGCGCTTAAAATACTTTGAAATAGTTTATCCAGACAAAAAAATTACTAAATTAAATAACCTATAGGAAAATAAATTATGTTAAGAACAATGCTTCGCCTTGGTGTTAGATCGCTCAAGACATCAACACTACTTCAGCCTGTATTACCAGCAATGGTTAGACCATCTATAGCAATGACCACGATGAGGTATAGAGTAGATAAGCGTTTTTTTAGCACATCCAGTCATGATGAAAAAGTGAATGTTAAGCCTGATATTAATCCAAAAATATTAGCTTCATTAAAAGATGAACGGTTTTATAAATTAAAACCATCTACCATACAGAATTTGAAAAATGCTGATGATCATCATTATCAATCAACTGCTATCAGGACAGAACACATAATCGATTGGCTTCACGAGCGATTTATTACGCCAGAAGCTTTTGATATCTTATCGGATGAAGATCAAAAAATATTATTACAGTTACTGACTTCGAATATTGGTCGATATGCATTAAGTAAAAAATATATCACTACGCAACAGTTTTTGTCTCTTGATAAAGATGCACAAAATGATCTTATGCTTCTTCTAGAATATGCTGAAATTGAGAAACATTATTTTTTAGGTTGTAAGATTCTTGTCGATAGGGTTTTTAGCGATAAACAGTTTCTCCTCAAATTTTCTTTACTTCCTTCCGAGTGCCGTATCAATATTAAACATGATCCAGATTGCATAATAGATATAATGAATGGTTCTCCGAAGGCTATGGAATTATATGGTATATCTGCTGAACATCAGAAATTATTGATAGCAAGATTAAAATTATTACATAATGGTGAATCAAGAGAAGAAAACTCATTCTCTTTGCATCCAGAAACAAAAAATAATCTCCAAGAAAGTAAGGATAGCTCAACAACAATAATAAAAGAAACCAGTGGTTATACTCCTAAAATACAACCTAAACACAAATTATATTATGTTGAGCCGTCCAGGAAGGTCAAATTTTTAGATAAACTGCATGAACGTTTTATTGAATTAAATATAGAGGATAATAAACAAAATACCGTAGAAAAAAACGATCCTAATGACACATCAAAAACTGAACAAGCTAACTCCGGGATATTTTGGAATAAGGGACATGTTCCAGAATTTACGAGTACAATTTCCAAGGAACAACTTGATAAAATCAACAAAGCATCCGAAAAATCTTCTGCGCCTCAAATCAAATGTGAATTCGATCGTTATCGTTCTTTATATTATTTTAGGACTTTGAAGTCAAATCCAGATGTAGAAAGAAATAAACAAGAACAGAAGCCTAGTAAAGAAGCTGATGATATGGTCGTTTTTTCTTATTCTAAAAGTTCAAATAAAAAATAATCAATTAATTCAGAATTAACAAATTAGACCTGATCTTGCAAGATACGAAAAAGGGGCAAATATGTAATTTGTCCCAATCACCTTCGTAATTTACGAGTTATTGCTGAAACTGCGATGTTATTACTAGTCATATGCGACGAAATAGCAGGGACTAGACTACCATCAAAATAATAGGTCATCCCACTATAAATCATTCCTCCTGCAAATGTGTGTAATCTCATACCTTTGGAATGCATTACACTAAATATCAAACTATTAACTAGTGATGATGCTGTTGCTGCATGGGTTTCCTTCATGCCCAGTTGCTTTGTAAAACCAGCATGTAAACCATGCAAAAGCAGCCCTCGAAAGATTAATTCCTCTCCTATAGGAGTACCAAACCTAGCATGGATACGCATACTTTTATCATGCCACACATGAGGTTGAATACCTAAAGAAGTACCTTTTGGGTAAAAGCTTTTTTCTAAGTTAGCAAGCACATATGAAATAGGCATGTTAGTAATACCAATGGTAATTCCCAACCCTGCTTCTTTAGCAAAGCGTTCACTATAAGGTAATGATTGATGTGCGGCCATTTTTAGATAAATGTTTTTTTCAAATGAATTATTTGGAAAGTTTTTGAAGAATCGAAGAGTTTTATGCTCATTTTCTTTTTGTGTAAGTAATTCAGATTTCCTAGTAGAGCCCATATCATACCTCGTTTTTAAGCACCTATTTAAGTACCTAAGAATTATTAATAATAAGAGGATATACTATAGATAGATTTATAATAAATCAATATTACATTAAATAGCCATTTATAGACCGCGCTGAAGCCATCAGCAATTCCCGCTAACGACTGTCAGGTACAAGCTAGCTCAATGAAATAAAAAGGTTTTCGTAGACTTTTTTGGACAATTTAATAAATATGGCTTTTTAACTACTGATAATAGACATTATCGTGAGTTAGCCTTTAGCATAGCAACTATGCAAAGTGCAGATTATATCAAATGAAATTTTTTTATAAAACTTATTACTATTAAATATTGAACTGAGCTGCCCTAAATATAGCTTTAACACTTGTTTCATAAATTATTAAGGTCATCACGCATTCGGTTCACTAAATACAGCCTTTTTTGAACCTTGCCCTAAATTCCATATTTATTTATTGTCTCTTCATCCAATAATTTCTTTTTGGCTAGATTATCACAAGATATGTCGCAAGGCTTCGAGTTAAAATATTTAACTTTATGGCCACGATAAAATAATCCTAGTTTTCTTGGTTGATTGAAATGATCCTTAGAAATATCTTCCTCAGTGTTTTTTTCATTCTTTTCTGCGGGTATATTTTTTCGGCATAAAAACCACTCTTTTGGATACATTTCGTTCCATAAACTTCTTTGCATTGATTCAATTAAAGCAATAGGAACGTCGGGGTATTGATTAATACAATTCTCTTTAAAGGTACTACTTTCCCAGACCCAGGCGCGCAAATTTTCTTTCATCAGAAAGATATTGCATGATTTTCCTTCCGCGACTTTAATTTTGAGATATTGGATAAATGGATCTTCGACGGGTGCTTTTTTTTGACATTGCAATGAGTTAGGAAACATCTCATCCCATAAACTTCTTCGCATTGGTTCAATTAACTCTATTGGGACATCTTTATAATTGCTGATAATATATGATCTAAAAGGCCAATCATCCCCCCAATAAAAAAATTGACGTAATTTATCTTTCATTTCAGAAAGATTACAGTATTCCCCTTGTTTGATTTTAATCCTGAAATATTGGATAAATGGGTCAACTTCAATGCTCTTACGGTAACGAAACATATATCCTCATAGTGTTTTAAAATAAGGCGTAATCCTACGTTGTGTGTATGGATGTGTCAATTATTTGTTGTGAGGTGTAGGTGATTCATGATCTGTCCGGGTGTAAGCTATTGAGTGAACTCAAAAAATGGAGGTCGCCAGTAGATGGCTCTAAAGTAAGGTACGCGCGTTTTGGGGCCACTTGTTTAATTTAATTACTTTTCGCTCGAATCCTACCCAATTTAAATATTCTCTAAATCCCGCTTTTTAAAAAATGTTACATTGAATTTGTTTATTATTTTTTCTATAACTAAAGATAACTACAAATTCATTGAAAATCACGTTACCTTGCAAACGCATATATTATTTGTCATGATCTTTAAACTTACCTCATAGGAAACAAATATGCATAAAATATTTTTTTTAACCTTAAGCAGTTTTTTAATTATGAGTCATTCACATGCTGCTGTAGTTAATCTTTTATGTCCTGATGGCTCTAAAATGCAACAATCGAAACAATGCGCTCCAGATGCTGGTTGCTGGCCTGCAGGTGTAAATTTGAATATTGAAGGATCAATTTTAAAAGCAAATATTGATGTAAATGGTAGTATAACAATTGATAATAAATATCTTGGCAAAGTTGTTAAAATTCAATCCCAAGATAATTTTTGGTCACCAAAATATTGCCCCAAATTAGGAGCAGGTGTGTTATTTAATAGATTTAATTTACAAGAATTACAAACTGTTACAATGAATTATCAACCCAGGTAGAAAGGATCATATAAGGCGACTAATCCCTTATATGATAGTTAATGAATTTTTATTTTCCAAAAATGGATGATAAAGAAATTAAAATAGAGAGTATACAATGGCAATAATTTTTGAAAACATTTATATTGTTGATTGCAAAGACAAAGCCTATATTCAGCGAATAGCAAAATATAATTCTCGCGTTAATATTACACATATAAATGATGAGGAATGTTCCCAGACTATATATGGTTATCAACTTCCGAAAATTATCGCAAAACGAGTGGCTGATAATAAAGAAAACATAATAGAAATTCGATGTTTATCGGCTAATTCTGAATCTTCATTAGGTATATTTCCATCATTGCCTCGTGATTTTCATCATAGAATAAGAGCATTAAAATATGCTTTGAGCATCAAAGAACAGAAAGACATATCAGATGTTTTGCCAGAATTACTTGATTACGTTAAATCTAGTACGCTGGGTAATGGCGGAAAAGAAAGGCTTAGTTTGGCTCAACCTTTCACTGATGATATTAATGAACATCAAGCACTCATTATGCTTGATCGTATTCATCCGACAGGCGCATTACATTTCCCCGCTGAAGAAGCTATCATTTTTGAATATAATAAAACCATATTTGCATTTCATTATGGAGAACATACATGTATTTATGATGGACTTCATCTTCGATTTAATGTGGATGATGGATTTTCGCCTAGTCGTACTGACTCACCTCATCCGATAGAAGACAAACTCAATGAACTTTTTATAAAATGGAAGGAGAGTAATTATTCAGGCACTCTTATTCCTAGTTTTGATTGCTTGGAGAATAGATTTGTTAATGAAGAAAAAAGTACTGTTCATGCTCATGCATTGCATCAAGCAAGTCTATTTAATCAAAAAGCTAAAAGAAAGCATGATTCTATTGATCTAAATAATATGATTGAAACAAGAACAAATGATAATAAACAGATAAAAAAAGAAAAGACGAACAAACAATTATCTGATCTTTATGATGTTGTTTGGCCAGGGTGTGCGCCAACTGAGACTTCAAAACATCCGGGCAAGATTTAGAGGCAAATAAACAAAAAGGCCGGCCTTTGGTCCGCACCAGAAAGATAATGATCGGCTTTGAGCTTTCTCTCATTCGACAAGGCTTCATTGTAAGTGTGATACCTAACATGAAGCGCCATTGATAAATTCATTTGCGAAATTAGTCAAAGAAAAGTCCATTTTTAATACGATTTTTTTTGTTATTTAAAATGAGGGGATCATTGAACCGAACCCCAGGAAATTTTCCGGTATTGCAGCTTAGTTAAATTTATCCAATAATATCCTGTTAAAGTGTTAATTGTTTTAACGCCAAAAATAAGCGGAGAATAAGATGTTTTGGAAAACTAAACCCAAACCTGAACCAATAAAAACAAATGATGAAAAGCTATCTGATTTACCTAAAAGATATTCAGCAACACTGACATCTTCTGAAAAAGAAATTGTGGGTAAAGAATTGGAGCTATTTTTAAAAGATCGAGGATTATTAGAGCTTTTACAGAAAGCTGGTTCAGTCGATAATATTCAAGATCCTATTCATTACCGAAGAGTATTCAATGCTATATATGAATTTTGCTTAAAAAATAATATCTCGCTTGATGATCCTCTTGAAGAAAGAACATCATTAAGGAAGAAATAAAGGCTATGTGAATTTTGTTTAGTCTATAAAAATAGATGATTACAATTAGGAGATAATATGTTTCATTTCAGTGAAAAAGATTTAGAAGATCTTAAAAAATCAGCACGTCCGGCATCCAAAAAACGACCTATACATCTTGATCAGGATCGTGATGTGGCTTATTTTTCTGTAGATAGCAGTGATGATAGCTCAGAAAATCCAAAAACTCAAAAAACTAATAATGCTTCTACCAGAAATCAAGCGAATAAAAAAGTTGATTACTCAAAGATGCCACCAGTTTTCGGCCAAGTTGTTGATGATAGACCTTATTCAAAAAGCCCTCCAATTTATGATCCCGATTTTTATAAAAAACCTGTTATAAAAAATAAGCTTAAAGAATATCTAATCATCAAGTCATCAGGTGACATTGTCAATGTTATCAATACACTTATATCTGATCAGCGTGTATTGGAAGTAAAAGATATAGGTTCTGGATATTATAGTCTTTTGACTATATTCACTGAATCTCAACAAGGCGATTTAGATGCTCTTATAAAATATTTAAAAGATACACATTCTTTTGATGAAGTGTATCATGATAAAGTTGTTCAAGCGGTACATTGCAAGCCTTAAAGTTGATATTAAATACAGGAATTTTATGTTAAGACAGATCTCAATGTTCATGAGGACATCTTCAACAGTTAACCGGTATGCAGCATCTACGATTCGTAGCGCTATAGAAGCACACCCTGTCATTTCGAGTCATCCTAGATTTTTCAGTAGCAAAGTACCCAGTGAAAAATCCTCTTATGATCCTAATCACCCATACAGATCACTATTTAAAATAATTTGGAAAAACGCTACGTCTGGTTTCCCCGTCTTAAAAGGAGCAAGAAAATGCAGAAAGAATGAAATGTGGTGGATGATTGCATCGGAAGGTGAGAACATTTATCGTAGTATTGTAACGAAAATCGATTCTGAACTTGGAGATATTGCCAATTTAATAGTTGCAAAAGCGAACTATCTTGCTGATATGCAAAGAGAAGGACTATTTTCATCCATTCTTAGCGACAAAATATTTCATGATGAGATGTCGGATTTACAATATCGGTGGCGGCTTAGATTAGATATACTTTTGAAAGAAAAAGTAATTAGTAAGAATAAAATTGAAAATCCTACAAGCGATGAAGATACTGCAGTATATAATATTAATATTATGATTGAAAAATATTATCATGACTTGTATAAATTAATGGAACGAGAAGATATGACTCATAACAAAGGATATTTTAGTTAATTATTATTTTTGGATTAGGTTGCGATTGTAAAAGGACAATATATAAAAAAATTAAAAGCATGGACAAATAAACATTAATACTAATAAGGGAAATATAACTTGATATTACGATCTAAAAGAAAATTATCTCCACCAGATAACCAACTGGAAAAACATGATGAGCCTAAAGTCGAATCAAAAAATGACCCGGAAACTGATAAAGCAGATACCAAAAAAGTGAAATCATGGAAATGGGGTAAAAAAGATCTCGAGCCTGATCCTTTGATCAGGCATTCGATTCTTAGTAAAGATCCACAGCTTGTTGATAGATTGCCTCTGGAAAATCTAGATATTGGATCGAAACAGGGAATGAGGCCAAAAAAATAATGCATTGTTGGATACTGCCATTCGCAAAATATTATAAACCTCTTTAAAGAATTTTTTTATTAAAAAATAAAAGGAAGATATATGCAACAGGAAAAGAAAATTATCAATATTTCTATCGAGCCAAGTAGTCAAGATATATGGCCAACACGTCATAGAGTTAATTTAACTTATAATGATCAAACCACAATGAAAATAGGCATGAATGGCACAAAACTTGCTAATGTTCTTGCTAAGAAATTTGATAACATCAAATTAAGTGGTCCATTTTTTTGGAAATTTACGCTAGAAGCTGTCATTCCCGGAAATGACGGTTCTAGGATTCATCGCGAAACATTAAGTATGAATGAAGTTTTAACTTTATTTAACGAGAATGATTATATAAAAGCACTTACCCAAGAACCAGCATTATTGATTCAAAAACCTTACCATCCGGATCAAGAAGAAATGGATTGTTCATTTATGCCTATCTGGAGTAGTTTTCGTCCCATACAATCCATAGGGGAGATTTTAGAACAAAAATTTGGTATCGATGTTCACACCTGTGATGTCGTCGAGCTGACTTTATTAGCTTTAGCAGGTGTTGAAGAAAAACCTGCTGGTCAATGTCTCTTTGATGATGGTGATTCTATTATTGAAAAAGACAAATTAGAAAAAAATCATTCACAAACGAATTCTGTCTTTTTTCAATTTTCATTATCAAATTCTGAGTCAATGACTCGATTGCAGGAATTTGCGCAAGTAAACGGCATGGAATTTCATGATTATACCCATACCCTATCTGAAACAGATAAAGAGTCACATATTAAATTGATCCGCATCGATGCTAAAAGTGCTAATGAAACATTATTTCCAATGATTCTCGATTATCTACATCAAAATCCAGATATCGTAAATACATATCCTAGAAAACCATATGAAAAATCAGCTAATGAGACGCCAAAAGCAACTAATAATGGTATGAAAGATCCGGAATCTAAAGGATCATATTCATGGAGCCGCTTTTTCAGCAACCATGGTGCTGTTGTAGCAACAGCTTGTACGATTACAGCTTTAGCTATTGCAGCCAAGGCTTTGGGAAACCGAGGGTAATACAGTGAATTTTATTTATGGCTTCCATGACAGTGGAAGCCATTATTCAAGCTAATGATTATCGATATGTTATAGACTTGCTCGTATATCTAGTAAATACTTATGCTTTTTCAAATCTTCCCTTATATCATCAACCATTTTTGTAGGATAAGATTTGACGTCTTGAAACTTACTTAACATTTCTGCCTAATCACTCGTGCCATCGTTGCTAGTAATTTCTTTACAAAAAATATGTTCTTGTATCATCAAATTCAAATCAGAATTGCACTTTGAAACAGTTCATTCATTTTATTTTCAAAAATTTTGTCTTTTGGATACTGCATATCAATGATAAAACTTTTAAAATCATCTACACTTTTTTTGTTATAGTTAATTATTCTCTCCTTCCAAAAAGAAGTTAAAATGACATTTTTTTCATTATATTCTTCTTTTAACCATGAGGTTTGATGTTCATTATTTAAAGCATAA
>JABDBK010000061.1 GCA_013288655.1 Gammaproteobacteria bacterium
AATTTTCTGGAGAAAAAGGATATGCAATTGGGTTTCATGAATTAATTCAATTATTGCGCGCATCGCTACCAGAAAGTGAAATCATTCGTGATGCATTTCGCCAAGAAGAAGCGGTTTATCCTGAAAACGCTTTGCGTGAATTAATTGCTAATGCACTTATTCATCAAGACTTCACTATTCGTGGCAAGAGTCCAATGATAGAAATATTTGATGATAGAATTGAAATTACTAATCCTGGCACACTCATTTCTTCTAAAAATGTTGATCGCTTAATTGGCACTAGCCCTGAATCTCGTAACGAAATACTAGCACAAGCGTTTCGTCGTTATCACATTTGTGAAGAACGCGGCACAGGATTTGTTAAAACCATACTTGCAATTGAATTATTCGGCTTACCACCACTTAAATTCGAGCAAGGAGAAAATTATTTTAAAGTTATTCTTTCTTCACCAAGAAAGTTTGCTGATATGTCACTAGATGAAAGAATACAAGCCTGCTATCAACACGCCGTCATCAGGCATCTATCAAATAGTAGCATGACCAACACCAGCCTACGCGAACGATTTAAAATGCATGAAAAACAACGTGCAATGGTCTCCCGTTTAATCAAAGAAGCGTTGGCAGCAAAAGTCATTAAGGCAAAAGATATTAAAAGCAAGTCCAGCAAGCACATTGAATATCAACCTTATTGGGCATAGCTGTATGATTCATTTGCAGTAAATAGTGAATATATTGATATTAATTAATAAGTTGGTGCGTGACTAGAAAACGGAAAGAATCAAGGTAAATAAAAATGAACTATCAAATAAGTTATGAGACAAACCCAAAAGCTGAAGACACTCAAGTATTAAACGACGGCATTATGGAACAAGCCAAACAAAAAAAAGGCATGAAACAGCTCGATTTTTTTGCTTTTTTTATCCGCGATGAAAATGGAAAGATTGTTGGAGGATGTGGCGGTGACAACATGTACGGGGGCTTATTTGTGGGTCAGCTTTGGGTGACTGAAAAATTGCGTGGCAAAGGCTATGGCACGCAGTTGATGCAAAAAGCGGAAACTTTGGCAAAAGAAAGTAAATGTAATTTTATTGCAGTGAATACTTTTGATTGGGAGGCATTGGATTTTTACAAAAAGCTAGGATTTTATGTGGAATTTGAACGTAAAGGCTTCGATAAAAATTCAATATTTTATTTTTTAAGAAAAGATTTAGTATGAAATCTATTAATTTCAAGCTACTAACTAAAAACGATTTACCGTTAATGTTTAATTGGTTTCAAAAGCCGCATGTTAAGCAATGGTATGCTCGTGGAGAAAATTATACTCTGGATATGATTAGAGAAAAATCGTTCAGGGTCAGGCATGACAAGTAGACTTTTGATCTTAGAATTTAATTTAAGTCTGTTTGTTAGGCCTGACACCGATCATTTTGTATTCACAATCTAATCTCGCTTAAATTTTTGGTTGCGGTGTATTTGATTTTGAACATGTGCTAACAAGATATTTGCATACAGTAAAAAAGCCTATGCCAAGTACCGAACCTATAATAAATGTCTTCATATAAGGGTTTTTAGAAGGAATTTTTATATTTTGCTCTAAGGATAATTTAGTGGCTTGCATCTGTAAATTTGATAATGTACTTTCAACTTTATCTTCAGCTGGTAGCATTTGTCTAAATTTCGGAGTAGCCTCGACTTGGTTATTACGCCTTTCAATATTGACATTAATCTTGGCAAGACGCGCGGCACGTAGAAAATAAGGTAGCATTTTTTCATTATTTTCATTCACTTCTATGGTGATAGGAATAGCCCCTTCATCAAGTCCTGCTTGAATAGCCAGTTTTTCTGATACCTTTTTTAAGTTTTTTAGTAGGAATATCATCATTTCCTGGGCATTACCATTTTCTAGAGTAAATAACGTATTTAATTTAACTGTTTTATTTTCAACTTTATAAAGACAAAACGAATGTGGGATGCCTTTATGGCAAGCGACAAACCCCTGAGTTTCTGCATGCATCATATCTTTTGCAATCAAATCGAGATCTTTATAATCGCTACGTTTCAACTTAAATCTAGGATTTTGAACAAAAAAAGCCTGAAGATTAGCACGTCCCAACTGATCAATTGATTCAGTAGAATAATCTTCATTACTAATTGGCTTATCTAAATAGACGCTAGTCGGCACAAATAAATTATTAGGAATAGGTCTTGGTACATACTTAAAAGGATAATCAGGGAACATATCATCCGATTCAAAATGTGGATTGATTGAATTTCCAACACGATCAAATTTCAGTGTTGAAAATTCTAGACGAATAAACGTCCGATTCACATCTTCCAGAGCTTGTGTTGGCGTATGTACGGAATATGCATCCATCAATAGAATATCAAATGGCTTGGCCATTACCGTCCTAGATTCATCACTTAATGCTCTGAAAATAGCAAAGAAATGATGCATGCGAGGATCGTACGCACTCATGTCAAATTGTTGCGTATAAAACATCGTAGGAATGGCATTAGTGACTAGATAAGCATGATCTATGACTTGCGCTCCAGGATTTTCTCTATCCCTAGGTATACCGTCAACATGCGGCCCTGGCACTCTTTGGGAGTTTGCTCTAGGCACAAAACCTTGATCTACGGTCAAATAAGCATATAGTTCATTCCAAGCTGGATTAATTGAGATTTCAAAATTAAAAATTTGTTGCAACTCATTTAAAAAACCCTCAAATTCTGATGGTATTCTAATATTACTACCGGGTAATTTAATGGGAAGATGAAGACAGCGCGGAACGTTTTGTGAAGTAAATCGTTCCTGATTTTTCACGACACCGATTGTAACAGGCGTATGTACGCGTCTGGAAAATTCTCTCTTATCCCATAAACTGCCAATACAATCAACTACCGCTTCATTTCTAATATCTTTACTAATCTCTATTTTTTCAGGCTTCAGTTCAACATGACGAGATGAAAATGTGGGAATAGTAGTTCTGTTATTGTTATAAGATGACGTAATGTTTGCAACTAAAACTTGCTGAACAAAACTCTGTAAAAGTTCAGGGTATCGAGCAAAAACATTGTTATAACTACGTAATGGTTTTTTGCCAATATAATCAGAAATAAAAACACCAATATCAACATGTAATGTGAGATGCGGATTTACCTTCCGAAAACGTTGGACAGCTCTCAATATATAAAAAGTTTCAACATCAACTGTTGCTGCGCCAAGTGCTTTTGCTTGTTCAAACCATTTAAACGTTTCGAAAAATATCGTCGGCACATGTAAATGAAGAGTTTTATATTGTTTATCTAGTTCAACTATCTCACCTGAATGATGTCTTGCAAAATGTACTGACACTCTTTCACCAATAGCCGGCAATTTTTCGTCTTCTGGTTGGGGAATATATCCAGCCGCACTTCCCGTAAAAATACCGATACAATTAAATTTTTCTAAAATGATCGCGATTTGCTCTTCACAAATTTCTCCATAATTCAAATTGAGAACAATAAATCCTAAATTAGGAGTCTGTGAGCTAAGCGCGTAAGTCAACGAAACGATTTGACCCGAAAATTTTTGTAGAGCGATTTTACCAGAAAACATCTGTTCTAATGTCGTGCATGCATTATCCTCCAGAGAACAACCGGCTACGATCAAGATATTTTTTTTAGCTAAATACGCGGACGCACTTTTTTCAAATGCCGCTAAATCGGCTTTACAAATAGCTTTATAGTGTTCTGTATCGCCAAGAATCATTATTTTCTGTGCATCGACGCCTGCCAATTTCAGTGTAATTAATTGTTGTAGCAAATTTTCCTGGCTTACCAACCCTGACATATAGACTTTAGGATCTCCTGTCTGTGCCAAAGCGATATAAAATTTAACAGATGTTGGAACTTCAATTTCAATAATCAATTTTTCTTTACATGATGCAGCATAGGCTTGCAATTCGACTTTTGATCCGAGAAATAGCGTAGTGCCTTGTTTCTCAATCATTCTTTTGATGCTGGGATAAAGTCTGATATCCAGAGTTCGATTAATTTCTTGTTCTTGCGTAGAATCAGGCTGCGAAAATAAGGTATTTTTCTCCTTCGTATCAAATGTATGGAATAGATGGGGTAAAGCCAGTGCCTGAAATCGACTAATTTCCACTACTCCTTGAGATGCGTCCTGGTAAATAAAATGTTTAACCTTAAAATAATTAGCTCTGTCACCTAAACCAATAGATGTCAAATAAGCACAATGCTCATTCGTTTCTTTGGAAATGGATTCAAACCAGATGTTTTCTGGCTGACTTGTTTGTTTTATTTCAGCTCTTAGCATATTTTCATCCTACGTAATTACAAATGCGAGCGAGGACCATTTTGATTTAATCCTTGTGTAGCCGTTCCACCTCGATTACCTATCGCTCTAGCAAATAATCCAATTCCTAATAGTGCTGCGGTTCCAAATATTGCGATTTTTCCTTTTGAAAAAATGGGGGTTTTTACTTTTGCTAATGATAAGCATGGACTAGTGAGAGTGTTTCTTATGCTTAAATGAACCTGATCTCTGATAAATTGTGGAGATTTCACTTGACTCACAAACCTGGTTTGAGATTCTTTCGTTTCTTCTGCGGAAGTAATTTGATTCTCTAATCCAGGTTTATTATAACACCATCCTGCAAGATTCTTATTTAAACAAGGAAAAGCGATCTTCATCGGTGTTTTCAAGGTAATTTGTTCTGGGTGAAGAGCAAGATAAACAGTAATTGGATCGTAAAGGTGAGTATTTTTTTTCTGAAAATGATCTGCCTTAAGCCAATTTTTCCAATCACTGAGTACTGTTTCCCCAAATTTTGGCTGAGCGTTTTTTACAATATCCTCTAACTCTTCGGGAGTAATTACGAACCCATTTTTAACGATAAAGTCACTCGTAACAACCGTTGTTTCAACCTTTGAAATGACATTCGAAGTTGTTGCTGGTGATATCAGCCAGTTATATCCTTTAGGATAAAGACCACCCATTGACACTAATTTTATATTTTCGGCAATAGAAGGATCAATCTTTAATGCTTCTTCAAGGTTATGTAGCGGTCCTAACGTGACAATTGTCAATTTATTCTTTGGCGAATATTGTTTAGCTATTCGTGCTATAAATTTTGGCGCTGATTCATCTTCAACCTTAACGTTATTAAAGCTTTTTCCATACGAATCAGAATATGCAGCTGCTTGTTTTGGATACCATAATTTTTCACCAACTTCAGGATTTGGAAAACCAAATGCTGCGGGAAATAATGGATATTTCTCAACATAGCTTTGCTTTGAATCCTTCCTGGTGCTGCCAACTCCGGCATATACTGGAATATTACCGTATCCACGTTCTATGAGAATTAATTTTGCAATGCGGGCTTTTTCTTCTGGTTCAATATGAGTGGTAGTAATCGCTAATGGTCTAGAATGAGAGTTAATCGCGACAAACAATGCAAGAGTATCATCAATATCTCCACCAATATCAGTATCAATAATGTAGTTTATAGGCTGAGATTTTTGTTCAATTGGTGCTATTGTATGCAAGGGTGAATGACTAGAGACTTCGTCATTTTTAGTTGCTGCTGCATCCGTCTTAAATTCCTCAACCTCTTGTAATTGCTTAAATTGAACAACGCCTTCCGTTATTTCAATATATCCATTGGCTGCTCTTTCTAAAAGTAATAAGGCATTCTTATCTCCGCCAGCAGCTTTACGCACAGTAGGAATTATTTCACGTCCTTGAGTCATGTAACATGGGACAGATGGAAGTGATACGCGGGATTTACTCAACACTTGGGAAAAAATTTGTAATCCAAGATGAAGACCTTCGATGGGTGTTTGGCCAGATTTATTTTCCTTACACAAAATACGCAATAAATCAGGTGAATATTGCATCCAAATGGATGTTGCTTCAGGATTTATGTTATTGGTGGCAAGCTCTTTAATCAGTGTCTTTGCTAATTCAGGATTGCTTCCTTTTAATTTAGCAAATGTTTCAATAACAAGCTTTCCATCTGCAGCACTGTTTGCTCTAATCATCATGGCAATTCTTGTCAAAGTAACTTGTTCATCTTGGTCTTTTATTTCATTAAGACCAAATTTTTTCGCATTTTGTTCTAAATAAGATTTATAAACTTGTTGGGCTGACTTTCCTTGGGCTAAAGCTTCGAGTTGGTTAAAAGCCAAATCAAATGCAGGATGCACAAACTTAATATATGCAGCACCTCCAGGAGCTTGATGTCCTCGAACTCCGGCTACATCCATAGCAGATTCAATTTTGATTAGTGAAAATATAGATTCACGCAATTCGTCTGGAACTTTCTTTAGGGCTTCTGCGATTTGAGTGACGGGATACAAGGGATACTCGCCTTGTGTAAAACAAGATGGATTAAAATCGAGCCCAACTGAGTGGCAAATTAAATCGCGAATTTTTGAATCTAATCTTTCTAAGCCTGGCAATAATTCAGCTCGTTTTAAAGGATGACCTAGAATGATTGCATTGGCTTCATCATGATCAAGGATTTTGCGATTCTTTATTATTGACGCTTCATTTAATATTTTAATTGCTTTTCCAACATCGTTAAAAGTTGCCATATAAATGGCAGCTATTTTTAAATTATCGTGATGAAGTCGTTCATTATATTCCTTATGCAAGGCTTCGAATTGTTCGCGAGTTAAAGCCACTGCTACAGCTTGCCCTCGAATAAATGCCTTATAATTATCTTCGCCACCTAATAATACTTGACGTAAGGCAATGGCTGAAGTAAATCCACGGTTCAATTCAACATAATTTTTTCTGTTATAGGATTCTTTCAATTCTGGTAATAATTTGTTAACAGATAAGATGCTTGATGGCAGTTCTTCTTCTTTAAAATCGCTGACTAAGTCATGAGTAATGCCAGGAGAGGTTTGAGTTTCGCCGCTTAAAAGGGCGGTTTCAGAAGGAAACATGGATGCAATATTTTTAATGAATTCTTCTTCTGTTTTTCCTAAGATTTCTGTGGATGTGAACTGTCTAAGCATCTGTTACTCCAATTCGTTCTATTTAATAAAATTACTTGCCATCAAAGATTGGGCATATATGCTACGCTAGATTAATATTTTTTCAATACCGTATTTAATACCGTATTTAATATTTTGTGTTCCTTTATTTCAGGATGTGATTTTGGTGTGATAAAAAATTGAGATCGGTAAGAAATATCATAACTCGCGAATTTTTTATAGTGATGCACTGAGATGCTTGGTGATTGCTTAGATTTGCACTTCATTCGCACTTCAGTTTTATTTTTTAGAATTTAAAATTTTGAAAACTACTCGTAAGTTCTTGATTCTACTACTGCCGACGCGCAGAATCGAACTGCGGACCTACTGATTACGAATCAGTTGCTCTACCAACTGAGCTACGTCGGCCTAAGACTAAATTAAAAAGCGAAGCGCGAAATAGTAGAACAAAGTAAAAAGTAACGCAATAATTATTTGGCACGCTTTCATATTATATAAATGTTGTAAAATATTTTATCAACAACTATTAATCATCTTTATAGTAAGCATGACTATATGCCATATAACAAATAACACATAAATTCACAACAATTAATGGAACAATGAGCGTTTCGATAATGTATTGCTCTTTATAAATAAAACTATAAGAGACTACAGCGACAATATTACCAAACATAAGTACGCAATAAGCGAGCATTAAACCTAAAGTTTTTCGATAATAAAGCCCAATACTGGCAATAATAGTAAATGCTAAATAAAAATAAAAAAATAAAGGCAATATTACAAACCACGCGTTATTTACAAAAAAGACCAAGGATTTAATCCACATCGTATACAGCCAATTAAGAATAGCTTGTAAAATAAAAAAAAATAAAACAAGCCTGGGTCTTAGCTGAGAGTCATTATCCATAACAACGCTTTTATCTCAATAGTACTTTGTATTTTCATTATACAATATCATAAGTTCATTTAGCTACCATATATTTCTAAAAAGAAATTTTTCATTGCTATCCATGAACGACTATCTATAACTGGGTTATATACGGTTCCAAAAGCAGGATCATTAGCCATAGGATTGGTAAAACCATGCATAGTTTGACTATAAACATTAAGTTGCCAGTCAACATGAGCATTTGTCATTTCAGTTTCGAAGGCATTCACTTGTTCAACTGGAACCATAGGATCGTCGTGTCCATGCAAAACAAGTATTTTGGCGGTTATGAGTTGAGATGCATGATGCTGAGGCGGGAATAGCAAACCATGAAAACTCACAACACCTGACACCCTCGCACCACTACGTGCTAAATCCAAAACACATAATCCACCGAAGCAAAAACCTATGGCTCCCATACGAGATGCATCAACAAAATTCAGGGTTTTAACTTTATCAACTGCCGAGTTTATCCGTCTAGCTAATAATGCCCTATCATCCAATAAAGGTTGTATTAGGCCCATTTTTTCTTCTTTGGTATCGCCTGTTTTACCTTCACCATACATGTCTATTGAAAAACCAACATAACCCAATGCAGCCAACATTTCCGCTTTTTTTCG
>JABDBK010000062.1 GCA_013288655.1 Gammaproteobacteria bacterium
AAAAATTAAAAAAAGCTTTAGAGATTATTCAAAAAAGTGATGTAAAAAATCAAGAGATTATTATTAAAATTTTATTGCGCTTTGGAGACCGATCCCTTCAGCTAGGAGAACCAAATGGTGCGTATAGTTATTATAAACAGGCTTTAGAAACTAATCAGTTAAATGGAAAAGAGGATCTTTTGACCAAGTCAAATATTTTGATGAAAATAAGTTTTCTTTTTGAACGATCAAAGGATATTTCATCAGCAAAGGGTTTATTAGAAGGAGCTCTTAAAGCACGAGAAGATTATTATAAAGTAGAGCATTTGGACATGGCGCCTGTCTTAATAAGGCTCGGGAGTTACTATGCGAGAATAGGAATTCTCGAACAAGCTAAAGTGTTTTTAAAGAGATCTGAAAAAATCTTGAATGAAAGCCCAATTAAGGATTTTCAGTTATTAATAAAAAGCTTAGAAAATCTAGGAAGAGTATATTGTAGCTTAGAAGACTTTAATAATGCTAAAGGATATTTTGAACAAGCTTTGAATGTAAGCAAGCAACACTCAGGAGCAGAAGAAGAAATTATTAATATCTCAATGAGCTTGGCAAAAGTGTATGAAAAATTAAACAAACTAAAACAACAGAAAGAAGTTTTAGTTTATTCATTAAAGCTTCAAGAACGTTGTTATGGACATATTCATCCAAAAGTCAGTGAAAGTCTAATCGAATTAAGCCACTTATGCATGACTTTAGATGATTTTGATGACGCAAAAGCCTATTCGGAGAAAACTCTGGAAGTGGACGAAGCTTATCATGGAAGATGTCGTTCTGAAGTGACTAGCACTTTAGCAAATTTAGGTATTCTTCATTCTAGATTAGGAAATTATGAACAAGCAAAGACTTTTTTTGAACGGGCATTGCCAGTGTTAAAAGAATACTATGGCGAAGGACATCCACAGGTAAATATAATTGACGCTAAACTTCGCTTTGTGAATAAAAAGATTTCTTCTACTATACAACCTTCAACTCTATCATTATCTGATCAGCATGCAACCAGTAACAATAATGTGCAAACTACAGACCATGAGGATGAAGAAGCTGAACTAAAAGCAGCCATTGAACTTTCCTTGCAAATGGAACAGAATCAAACAGAAGTAGATGCTTCAACCGATAATGGACTAATGGCTTCCAATCAGCAATCTAATAGTCTTGATGAGGAAGACGAATTGAAAGCAGCAATTGAGCTCTCGTTACAATTACAAAAACAAGACGATCCTAGTTTACTACCTATGTATTCTTCAAGAAGAACTTCATTGGAAGTTGACAGTTTAGTCGAGCAGAAACAAAAAAAACCTGATTTATCATTGTAGTTTTACTCATGAATAACAGTAATGACTTAATTCAAATTTTAGAGGATAATGGAGAAACAGATATTGATTTTGACTTTTCGGAACCGGCTTCTGATGAAAAAATAACCTCGATAAATTCCCTAGCCGCATGTATTACTAGAGATGCTTTGTTGGAAATTGCTAGAGTTTTAAAAATATCACTTCCAACAGTTGGAATAGCTGAATTGATTCGAAGGGTTATTATCCTTATTACCAATCTTCAAAATGAATTAAATAACTCCACTTCCATAATAGAAGGACTTAAAACAGAAGGTGAATTAAGGTGGTGCTTGTTAATAATTATAAAATCTTCTGCAGAAGTTTTAAAGGATATCCCTGATATAGGTTTAATAGCAGGTAGAGCAATAACGCTTTTAAACTATGCTGGAATGTCCTTTTCTAAGATGGATTTGTCAGGAATTAATATAATTAATGGAGATTTAAGTTACGCCATTTTTGATGAAGCAAATTTGCAAGAGAGCAATTTACAAGGGGGAAATTTTCAAGGTGTCTGGTTACGTAAGGCCAATTTAAATGCAGCGAACGTCAAAAATGTATTCTGGGGTGAATTATCAAGTTTGGAATTTGATAATCCGGTTTATTCTTGTTGCTATTCAGCCAGTGGACGTTGGCTTGCTTTGACAGTCGGACAAGATATTAGGCTATTTAATTCAGATTACAAAGAGATGCGAACTTTTAAAGGACATACGAAGGATGTTCAATGTATTGCCATGAGTTTGGATGAGCGGTTTCTTGCTTCTGCAAGTGACGATTGCACTGTTAAATGGTGGGATCTAGACACCGGTGCTTTAATGAAAACTTTTTTTGGTCATACTGCTTCGGTTCATCAAATCGCATATAGTCCTCATGGAAATTTTCTAGCATCAGCTGGCAGCGATAAAACAATTTGGATTTGGGACCTTGAAGGGAATGCCTCGGGTAAGTGCTTAGAAATGCATACAAATGAAATGACAAGCATTGCTTTTAGTCCAGATGGTCGTTTTTTAGCTGCAGGTGGAATTACTCACAAAAAAAGTGCAACAGAAAAGTTTTTGTTAAGTGTTGAAGATTATTGTAACCTACGATTGTGGGATGCAAAATCGTGGGATCTTTTGCATATTTTAGACGATAATTATCAAAATGTTTCTTATATTGTTTTTAGCCCAGATAGCCGCTTTTTAGTCTCTCTCTCTTCTGATGAAATAATAAAATTATGGGATGTTGAAAGTCGCAGCGTAATAAAAACTTTAAAGGGACATACTGGTTGGGTGACTTGTGCTATTTTTATTCCCAATAGTTTATACCTTGTTACCGCTAGTAGGGACTTAACAGTTAGAATTTGGAACATTCAAAAAGGCATAGAAATAAAACTTTTAAGAGGTCATACCGGAAATATTCTTTGTATATCTTTTAATTTCAAGGGCGGTTTTATTATTTCAGGAAGCATGGATAGAACATTACGACGTTGGATTTTCGATGATTCAATATTTGCGCAAAATAGAATGGGGCATACAGATCAAATTGAGCACATAGCTGTCAGTTCAGATTGTCGTTTCATTGTTTCAGCTAGCAGGGATACTACTTTGCGCATTTGGGACACGAAAGCTGGTTTTATTAAGAATACCATTAATTTTATAAAACACAAAAATGAAATAAGTTCAATGATCTTAAGCCAAGATAATCAATATTTATTTATAGGGCTTTCAGGTGGCAAAGTGATGATGCGTGAGATATCGAGTGGCAAAGATATTAAGAGTTTTGAAGGCCATCTATTATGGGTACAGTGCTTAGCACTAGATACGACGGGATGCCTTTTAGCTTCTGGTGGCTTTGATAAAACCATTCGACTTTGGGATATTCAAACAGGCGTTTTGTTGAAAATTTTAGATGGACATACTCATTGGGTAGAAAGTGTGATTTTTAGTCCAGATGGGCGATATATATTTTCAGGAGGGGATAATACACTAAGGATATGGAGTGTTAGAGTTGCTCTTATGGAAGAAGATGAAAACAACGATGTTTTACTAAATGTATTTCAATTGAATGATGAGGAAATTGTTGCGAGAAGCCTTTCTATTAGTAAAGACGGAAAAAAATTGATTTGCACTAACGGTGATAAGATAAAAATTCTACTTTTGGACCAATGGTTATTATTTCAAGATATTAAGAGTTTCATCGAAGATCCTGAATATTCAGAAACACTAAATACTCCGACCATCATCGAATTAGATGAACATACAGAAGTTGTTAATGTGGTGAGTTTCAGTCCAGATAGCCAATGGATTGCCTCAGGAAGCGCAGGTACCACGGTCAGGATTTGGGATGATGAGGGAGATTGTCGCCTCATCCTTGAGGGATTTAGTAGCGAAATTAATGCATTAGCCTGGGGACAGATAGATGAACAACTATTTTTGTCTATGGGAAGTTTTGAAGGTAGCTTGTATTATTGGGAGATTTCTGTTGATGGTAGTCAGCTACAAGCACACCTAAAATGGGTGAAGCCACAGACAGCATTGTACGCGAGAGGAGCTTGCATTGAGGGGTTACAAAACCTTGATAATAATGCTAAAGATTTACTTAAACAACTAGGCGCGCAGGATGGGAATCCTTCTTTGGTAGATTCATTAAAACGGGCTGCTCTCTTATTAAATGAGAATCCAACTGAACAGTTTGGTTCTGATGTAAACAAATTTATTGGTATGTTACTACCACGATATATAAAACAGAAAAGGCAATTATCTGATTTAGAAACAATTAATCCAACACAGGTCGAAGATCCTACTGAATTAGATAATGATATCGACTTTGAAGAAAATTTTTCAGAAGATGAAGAAATGAAAAAAGCTATTGAATTATCCTTAAAATTACAAGAAGATCAACCTCTAGCAGAAATCGCAATAAAGAATTCGATAACTGAGCCTTTTGTAGAGGCATGTGAAGATGGTGATGATGATGCCGAATTAAAAGCAGCGATTGAGCTCTCGTTACAATTACAAAAACAAGACGATCCTAGTTTACTACCTATGTATTCTTCAAGAAGAGCTTCATTGGAAGTTGACAGTTTAGTCGAACGGAAACAAAAAAAACCTGATTTATCGTTGTAGCTTTATTCATGTTGAGAAGATGAAAAGTGTTGGCTGAATTTATCAGAAATTGGAATTATCCATTTTAAAACACCTTTGGTGTTAAGAATTAGACAAGTGGTGCATCGGGTTTCTTATTTGAGTTTATTTGTTCAATTTCTTTGTCTCTTAACATTTTTTGTTTTAAAATTAAATACTCTTTTGTAAATGAAATCATTGGTGAAAAACCATATGAACTTCGTCCATACGTTAAACTAAATTCGTTTTCTACATTGACCGGTTCACCTTTTGAACCATATTGCTTTAAAAGATCGAAAGCACGTTGACTCAATGTTGTCTTATTAATTGAAACATTTTGTAAACATAATTGATTTCGGACACTTCTCCATTTTAAGCACATTTTTACTTGATCATGCTCTGTTATCATCTCCCAGTGTGAAATCAAGTTTCCACTAGCTGTACATAAAAAATATTTTCCATCTTTTAAATTCCAGCAAAGATCATTAACAGAATTTACAAATCCTTGCAAGATACCTAGACATTTACCTTGTTTATTCCACAAACGGACAGTTCTATCCTCACTTGCTGAAGCTATCCAAGCACCATCAGGACTAATAGCAACGCTGAATATCCGTCCGCTATGCCCTTTAAAAACTTGTAAGCAGTTTCCACTATTGACATCCCATAAACGTAAAGTTTTATCAAAACTCGCTGTTACCATCCATTGATTATCTGGCTCAATAGCAAGGCTTGAAACATCTGGCGGAATATAACCAATGAAGCTGTGCATATAACTGAATATACTTTTGTGCCCCTCTAAAATACGGCAATTCTTTGTCGATAAATTCCACAAACGCAGCTCACCTTCCTGACTAGCAGATGCTATCCACTGATTATCCTTAGAAAACAAGATGCAATAAATTTTAGAAGAATGCCCGGGTAAGTCAGATATACACTCACCTTTTTTGATATCCCAGATATAAATGTTTTGATTGGCTGAAACAAGGTAGTTGCTGTCAGTGCTAATATCCATGCATAGCACTTTATCTTCATTATGTTTTATAGTATGAACGCAAGAACCTGTTTTATTATCCCAGAGATATAGTTTATCACTAATAGAAACTATCCATTGCATATCAGGACTAATTTTAACACTGTAAACTGCAGAGACATGTTCTATAGTGCGAAAACATAATCCAGTATTTGTATCCCATTGTCGCAACTTACCATTTGTATCAGCAGAAGCAGCCCATCTTCCATCGGGAGATAGGGCAATAGAAGTTACTTTGTTTTTAACTTCTTTAAAATTAATTAATTGATTTCTAGGAATTATTCTCCAAAAGCGTACAGTGCGATCAAAGCTAGATGAAACTAACCAACCACCATCCGCTTTAGAATAAGAAATACACTCAATCGGTTCTTCATGGCCTTCCAAAATATGAATGCAATCTTCTTTATTGGGGTCCCAAATATGTATTGTTTTATCCCAGCTTGCAGAGGCTAACCATTTTCGATCATCGCTTATAACAATGCTTTTAACCCAATCTTTATGACCTGACAAAGTGTGAATACAACGCTTTGTTTTAGCATCCCAGATGCGGATTATTTTATCATCAATACCAACGCCAGAAATCCATTCTCCATCAGAGCTAATTGTTACAAAAAGTGTTCCATTCGGATCTCCTTCTAAAGTATGTAAACATTCTTTAGTTTCAAGATCCCATAATTGGACATTTTTGCTTGCAGAAGCTAACCATTTTCCGTTAGGGCTAATAGCAATGCTTAAAAAAGCATAATCATGTTTGATTAGACCCAAGCTTTCGCCGGTTTTCGGATCCCAAAATCGCAGTGTGGTGTCAGAGCTTGCAGAGATGAGCAATTCGCCGTTTAACGAAATTGCCAAGCTATTGGCAGCATCTTCATGTGTTAAAGTATGCGAACAAGTGCGATTGTAGATATCCCAAATTTTAACATTTCCATCAATGCTCGCAGAGGCTAACCATTCGTTATCAGTGCTAATCACAATTGCAGAAATTGTTTCCATATGCCCTTTGAATATACAAATCAATCTACCAGTAAGGGCTTCATACCATTCAATATTTTTATCACAGGCCACGGCTAAATAAAATCCATCATTTGAATAACGACAAACATAGGCAGCCTCAGTTATTTGTATGTAAGGCCGTTCATACCATTCTGATCCATGTAAATTTGCATTGTCACAATTCGCATTTTTTAACCAACTATTTCTCAGAATACAATTCTTTAGGTTAGCCCCGACAAGCTGAGTGCTGTCCAACATTGCACCACTTAAATCTGAATTTGGAATATTTATTCCTGATAAGTTCATATTAGAAAAAGATTTTTCAGCCTTATTCAAAAGGGTGATTGCATTTGCCGCGGCTTTTTCTATACCAGAAACATTTTCAAAGAAAGTCCCAGAGCCTCTCACAATAATGAATAAGCACCAACTTAATTCATTATTTCCTTTAAGGCTATCTATTATACTTGAGCTGATGTTTGAATCAACTTTAAGTTGTGGTATGAGAATAATGATTCGCTGAATAAGCTCATCCATTCCTATTGAAAATGGAATAGCTATATTCAAAATGCTGGAGATTTCTTGAAGTTTGTTTTTAGTAATACAGCTGGAAAGTGTATTTTGTGAAGCAATATCTTGCTCTGAAAGCTCTTCGGAAAAGTCAAAATCAATATTTTCTTCTTCCAATGTAGGAAGAGCGGTGGTTCTGTTCATCCTGCTTTAGTAGGTCCCTTCACTGTTTATAGATTGTTTGGACGAGGACTAAAATATTTTACCTCATCTTTATATAGGAAGCTATATTTTTTATAGCCAATAAAGTGTCAGGCACCGGTTAAATAACGGGTGCCTGACACCTTCCAATTGAATAGAAAAAGGAGGTTTCTATGTTATCGATGCTTTGTGGTGGTTCAAAAAGCAATTCTTCTTCGGCTCTTCTACCTGTAACTCCACCGCCTGCTTCTGCAAGTCCTGAGAGTCATTCAATGTTAACTCAATATTTCAACGCAGCAAGTAAAGTTGTTTCAGGGGATAGTTCTTCTTTTGAGCAAAAGAGAGGGGGATTGGACCATGCTACTTAGGTTGCTCCTCCCTTCCATCTTTGGGAAAGGGTTAATAGGCAATCTCTAGCAACCCTAATCTGGAGCGAAGTTATACCTTTCGAAGTTGACATATCTTCACATTTTTCGGCCACAAAACCCACTACGTCAGATATCAGATAAATGACCGGTGTCTGACACCATGATTTCTTTATGCAGTACGCGCAATTGTCTTACTCTTTGAAAACTATAATCGAAAGGCACTTCTTTTCCTTCTTCAATGGCTTTAAAAAAAGAATCATGAACTTCAGTGATCCTACATTCTTTCTTACTAGAAATCCCCAAGTTATTTGTATAATTAAAAGTCACCAAATAATGATGGAGACAAGCTTTTTTTAAGGCAGTATATTTTTTTTTAA
>JABDBK010000063.1 GCA_013288655.1 Gammaproteobacteria bacterium
TATACTGAATTTGTTATTTCTAAATAAGTATTTTCACATTTCTTTTTTGGTGTTACCAAAGTAATTGCATACGCGGCAAGTAACGCAACCAATATAAAATAATAGGCTGGCGTAATGGCCGCGTGCGATATTTTTGTTAACCATGCGCAAATTATCGGTGTTGTTCCCCCAAATATTGCCGCAGAAATATTTAATGACATGCTAATGCCTGTATATCTTATTTCAGTAGGAAACAAATCTGCCGATAAAATAGCGAGTGGTCCTACAAACATTCCTATCATCATTGATATCAATGATTGCGCCACAAACTGTTTGGCTATGTCACCATTTAAAATAAATAAAAACAACGGATATATTAAGCAAGCCATTAATAAACATGCTGCTATCATGAGTAACTTTCTATCTAAGTAATCGGAAAACAATCCGAACAGTAGAATTGATATTGCATAGATAAATGTTGTGACTGAATTTAAATACAGAGCGGTTGTAGTTCCAAATTTATGTGCGTTAACAGAATAACTACTGAGATAAATAAAATTGATGTAAAATGAAACGTTGCTCAGAATATAAAGACAGAATAACGCCATAAATTCTCTGCGGTACTCTTTAATCAGATGTAGCGCAGGAACCTTCATTAATGTCTTTTCTTGTTTTGCTATTTGAAATTTTTCTGATTCTAATAACGCTTTTCTTATTAAATATCCAATGAATCCTAACGGCGCACCGATGAGGAATGGTATTCGCCAACCCCACTGAGCCATACTGTGGTGATCAATTAATTTTGATGTGATCGTGCAAACTAATGTCCCGACGAAAATTCCTGCTGGAGCCGCAAATATACCAAAGCTTGAAATAAAACCTCGGTTATTGATATTGGGTTGCTCAGCTAATAACGTTATGCCACCTGGATATTCACCACTGGCCGCAAATCCTTGTATCAACCTAAAGATGACTAATAACAACGTTGATAAGCCTAAACCAACCGGTATTAATCCAATTGCAGCAGTAGAAATGGTCATTATGAAAACAGTTATTAAGAGTGTAGATTTTCTGCCTATCTTATCCCCTAGATGCCCAAAGAAAACGGCGCCAATCGGACGCATGATGAATCCAGAAGCAAACACAACAAAAGTCGACATCATAGCTGCAAAATGACTACTATGAGGAAAAAAAATTTCAGAAATAATAGGTGCTAACGCAGCAAACAATGAAAAATCATACCATTCAAACAGCGTTCCGAAAGTACAAAGAGCAATTTGTTTTGTTAGCGATCTCATTTTACATCCATTAATTTACAAGATCGCCAATGATCTTTTTATCTTAGAATGATGTCAACTATAGATTGGCAAATGTTTTAAAAGGTAGCACCAGCGTAGCACGAAAACCTGATGTTTAAATTTTGACCTTGGTGAGTCTATGTATCTTGTAGCAGGTATCAGGGTCAAGTCTAAACATAGGTAATCGCCAATGTTTAGACTTGACCCTGTACCGACCTAGAACTTTTAGTAATTGATCACATCATGCAGCGATACGATCATCAATAACAAGATAAACTGGCTTACCTAATTTTGTAAGCATGATAACTAGCATATCAATAGTAAAAAGATGTATTTTACCTTGCTTGAGATCACTGATCCTAGGCTGAGAAACGCCTAATAATTTTGATGCTTGCGCTTGCGTCAAGCTGCTTTTTTCTAATTGTTCTTCTATTCCACGCATAAGCGCTGCTCTAATTTTCAAATTAGCAGCTTCCGCTTTGTCAAAACCAAGATCATCAAATACACTGCCTTTGGTAACATGCTGTTTCATTTTAACATCCTCCTCATGTTTAACATTTCCTTGACCACAATGGCGCCATGTTCTGAATGACGATAAATTTAACTGATCGTCATCATAAAAACAATTCATTATTGTTATTAAAAGAATAAACCTACAATAGGCATTGTAACTACTTGCATCCAAATCGTTTTGTTAAAGGTTAGTGCAATTAAGCAATTAACAAAGTTGATAATTTTGAGAGGTATGAATTATGTTAGCTAGAAAAAATAGCTCAGAAATTAAAAATTATATGAGTACGATATCAAAGGATGTAACTAAAAAAATCTTGGATTATGTAGATCTTAAAGAAGCACATAGATTTTCTTTTTCTTCAAGATACTTATTTTTTACACTGAATCATAATAAATATCTGGAAAAAAGGATCGATTTTGTTTTAAAGTTTAAAACTATTATTGAGAAATCTTTAGTAGGAATTGATACCTATCTCAAGCATGATTCTGATCTTCCTTATGAATGTCAAGGCATAGACGCTCGTATGTCAGAGTATACGAATTTCCCTAAAGGATATCGTCGAGCTAGATGTTTCCAAGATATTCTTTTTGATGAAAACAATCCTATTCCAATTCGTTTATTCGTATTGCACACATTATTACATGAATTTAGGGGAAAAAATTTAAAATCAAGAGTTCAAAGAGAACTTATCCCAAATTTTGGTGTTAATTTCTTAAAAATGATTGAAAGCTATATTCGAGATCAATTTACACGAGACCAAATAAGTATATTTCAAAAAAAATTGTTAGACACAATACATGATAAGACAAATAATGGCGCCATGCCCGATTTCCAGCTTGATTATCATGAAGATGATTTTAGAAAAGGATTTATGAGGCGTCATATTGTTAGTATATTTGAAGACAAAAAACCCAACCGTTGTTGTGTCTCATAGTATTTTTTACGGATCCTGCCAAAAGTAAGGCATCACGTCTCATCATACGTCAGGTTGAAAGTTTCATGATGAGACGTGACCCTATGACCACGAAGCTGCCCTTAGCTTTTCACAACAATGGGCGTGGGTTCAAAATCTCCTGAAGAAATTTTAATGTTAATTCTTTTATCATCTCTGATAGCTGATGCTGAAATCACTTCAAGAAACCCTCCTTTAGATTGGCAAACATCCTCGCCTTCTAAACCAGCATCAGCGTATCTACCCGCGGTCGAACTTGCCACATTTTTAAAAACTAGCGTACCCTCATGAACAACTTTTTTAGTCTCGGCATCATGAACCCTTACCTTGATTTTTAAATCCTCTATAGGGTCATGTAGCATTATACCGTCAGCTGTATAGCCCGCAAACCACATTCCTTCATTAATAAATTGACAACTATAATTTCTAATCGATACTTCTTCTTCAAATTCAAATGCAAAGCATACTGATGAAGCCACTATAAGAATTAACACGCTTAACTTTTTATACATTGAGCTCATACTTACCTACCTTTTAATAAATTCACAATCTTGATAAATTCTGCGGAAAAGACTTTAGCTTTTTCATTACTCGTTTTCGCTTGTCTTTCTATATCTTTCTGGGTTAACAAGATCTCTAGTATAGGTCCACAACCAAGCTTTATAAGCTTCTGAGTTTGTCTTACATTCTGCTCGCCATTTTGAGGCTTCAACTTTGCCTATCTGACCATTGAGATATTTTTCAGCTTGATCTTCGTTCATAGTACCATTGAAAAAGCGTTTTGCCCCTCTCAAACCTTCATGATGTGCAATAAAGCCATATTGCATACGTTCATCCGATGTTGCATTAGCTGGAATCAGTCCAGCTGCATCTAATTGTTGAATGTTATATTCCAGAGATTCTGCAATAGCCATGAAAGTCACGTTTGGATCTGTACGCAATTCTAATAATTTGTTTTGTTTCCTTTGAATGATCTCACCTTTATTATTTATCCATTTATTTTTTTCTGCTAATTCGTTTAATGCTGTACCAGAGCGTTGTGCTTCTCCTATCCAAGTATTTGCTAAAAATTGCCCCAATCCTAAGGCAGTACTTGATTCACTGTGCGCACGTGGATTCCATACTCCATCTATTGTTCCTTCCTCTGCAATGGTGCGAATGTAGGCAGGAATGCCTGGGCGATGATATGTCCGCATAGCTGCTGTTACTGGAATTTTTTGAAGTCTTTTTTCCCTCGTATAGCTGTAGGCTTCTTCTGGATTGATATAGGATTGGGGGAAGTAAAAAATAACTTTCTTTCCCTCTTCATGGACAATAGCACCATTACAATTTCCAAATTGTTCACTTACATAAAGAGGCGCTGATTTTCTTGCATCTATAAAACGATAGAAACTTTCACAGATCTTTTCACCTGATCCTAAATCCAATAGTATTAATTCGGATGGAAGATTTGATGATTTTTCCCAGCCGAAACGGATTGAATATCCATCTTTTTGTTGAAAAAGAAGTTTGTTGTTTAGCATTACATCATAAGTAATAGGGTTGCCCTCATATAATTCATCGCGAGAATTAACGTGGGCCCAAACTTCGATTTTCCCCTGAGGTGTCATTTCTTCGGCCGTTATAATTCGTCCCCATGCTTTTGTTGTTAACATTGATACAAAAAATATTATAAAAAAATATGACTTTAAAATTTTCATTACTTGTTTCCTTTAGTATGGGTGTGGGTATTTTCGCATTGCATTAGGATAATATTGGGGATATTGAAGATAAGATGGTGGCAGGCGCTCTTTGAATTCAAAGAATTCGTATACTGTCATTCTTAAATATTTCTGTCAAATTGTTTTTTTGATTTTTCAACCATAGACAATTTGATGGCTTTTGTCTATGTTCTATGGATAAAATTGTTTGCTATTAATTACTGTAAGATCATCGAAAAAGTTGCATAAATTAATAAGAAGGCTTACCTTATGAAATCTCGAATATTATTGAAAATACATAATTATAACTTTAGGAAAGAACTCAAATGATACTGAATATTGTACAAAGGGAGGATCCTGTATTACGACAAATAGCAGCAGAAGTTCCCATAGAAGAAATTACCAGCGAGCGTATCAAAGATATTATTTTATCTATGAAGGAAACCATGCATGCAGCACCTGGTGTGGGACTAGCTGCTCCACAAGTCGGGATTTCATTGCAAATTGTTGTTATAGAAGATCGCGAAGAATACATGTCTGCCATGCAACCAGAAATTCGAAAAGAGCGTGGACGTAAACCTGTTCCTTTTCACGTCATCATTAATCCAAAGCTAACCATATTAGAAAATATTGAAGTAACATATTTTGAAGGTTGTTTAAGTGTGAATGGAACGATTCGCATTACGCCTCGTGCAAAAAGTGTCATGGTAGAATGTTATGATGAAAATGGAGAAAAGAAAGTTATTCATGCTGAAGGCTGGTATGCAAGAATTTTGCAGCATGAAATAGACCATTTAAACGGCAAGTTATATATAGATATATCCGATAAACGAACTGAGATTCAGAATAATGCTGAAAATAGAAATAAATGGCTTAATGCAACTTCTGCAGATATCAATCAATACCTGCAGGATATTGTAAACGTTAAAGAATTAAATCGATAACCAGTAGACTATTTGGTGGGAAAATCCAGCAAAATACTATCAGACTTTATTGTGCTCAAATAATTGATGGATCTTTTTTTAACAATAAAAAGCCCAATAATTCCTATAATTGCAGAAGCTAAAAGAAAATATCCAGGGGAATAATTTATATTTGTATTATGTAGAATATATAAAATAATTAACGGTGTTAACCCAGATCCAAGACTTGATGAAATTTGATATATTAAAGCAATTATTGTACAACGTATTTTTAAAGGGAAGGTCTCAGCAATCACAACTGGAGCCAGACTAAAGAAGCATGCGCAAGGTATAGCCATCCATAGCTTTGACACCATAACTTCTAAGTAACTACCATTTGAAAGATACCAAAATGCAGGGATTGATGAGGCAGCGATAATAGCGGCGGATATAGTTAATAAAGTTACTCTATCAAAATAATCAGATAGCTTGCCAAACATAGGTAACAATAGAATCAAAAATAATAATGACAAAGAATTTATCCCATGAGCTTGATGCTGAGACAAATGATTAACCGTTGATAAATGAATAGGCGAATAGATGAATATTGAAACCGTAATGCAAACACCCAACCAAGTAATTACAAAAATTGCAAAACATTGATAAGGATAATGAATCGTAAATTTCAGAGATTCTTTAAAAATATTCCATTTATTTTGCTTTGCATCACCTGCATTTTCTAATATAAATTCTTTACTTTCTGGTAAGGAATAACGTATCCAAGCGCCGAATGACGTTCCAATCAGAGTTAAAATAAATATTATTCGCCATGACCAGTCTGGGACAATACGTAAATCGATTAAGTAAAGTGTGCAAAATGCCATTAATGAGGCAAATAAGAAACCGCAATTTACGCCTACTGCAACCCAAGAACCAAAAAATCCTCGTCTTTTAATTCCAGCATTTTCTGTTAAATAAACTATTGAACTTATATACTCTCCTCCAGCCGAGAAATTTTGAATTATCCTAAAAATTAAAAATAATATGGTAGAATATATTCCAATGGTTTGAAATGAAGGAATAAAACCAATCATAGTCGTTCCAATTCCTACAATTACAATGGATGATATTAAAGTTTTTTTTCTTCCTATTTGATCAGAGAAAAGACCAAATATCAAACTCCCAATAGGACGTGACATGTAACCTATAAAAAATATATGAAATGTACTCATAAGATTTTTTTCCATCGAATCTTCCGGAAAAAAATTTATAGCTAGTATTTGGGCCAAGAAAATACAAATCACTACATCATATGAATCAATTAAGTTTCCTATGATGCCACTTACAATAATGCGTTTATCATTCTTTGAGTATTTTTTAAATATATTTAACATTATTCTCACTTCATAAATTATAAAAGATATATTTGATATCGCATATTAAATTAAGAAATTATTTTATTATTGAGTTACTATTGTCAACAATCAATTTTATTTTAGATTTTTTCTTAAGAAGATCAGCTTCTTGTCGTGAAATATATGGCAATGAATAGCTAGAATACTTCGCATAAATATTGCCAATTAGATTTAATCCATAATCGCCTATGAGAAATAATTCAGACATGACACTTTTATAGTAAGCGTGCAAGTTATCATTCTGGGATCGAGTAGCATATGAATAAACAATTTGAAATTGACTCATTTTCCTTACCAAACATAAACCAATAGTAAAATTGTGTTTATATTCTTTAAGTTGTTTTATATGTAATAATTGTTGATTGGAATACGCTTCATCCCACCAAAAATATGAATAATCTTTATATTCGAAAGGAAAGAAGCTCTTATCATATCTCCATAATCCCTGCGCGATAAGGTTATATTCAACCGACGGAGTAAGAGAAAATATAGTAATGCAGCTATCAGGGTCTATTATGTGAATTGACACATGATCGATATAGTGAAACCCTTGGATGTCGCTTAATTTTCGAGTGATATCGTTTTTATTTCTGAATAAAATCTCTACAATATCCTTATGTAAAGACGGTTGCTTTCTCATATATTCTAATAAATTATATTGATTCATGCGGGTATTCTCGTTTCTGAAGCATAACTTAACTTTATTGCTGAGCTAATCATCATATCAATAATTTTAAATATTGTTTCGGTATTAGTGTTAATGTGAGACGCATCATAGATTACATCAACTATAAAATTAACGATTTTTTCATCTTTATTTTTTTCTGAAAATAATACCATGCACTTGGCAAGGATGTATCGGAGTACATCAGTTTCAATTTCAACAAGGGTGAGGGACTTTTTGTCCGGTGCAATAATTTCTTTATCACCAAACAATAACCAGCTCGCTGATGTATCTAGCCATATAGCAATTTTTGTAATCACGTTTAACTCGGGCAGAGCCTCTCCTAAAACGTAACGTCTTGCCATTTGATATGAACAATTTACCACTTCTGCAAGTCTAGTAACATCTACTCCAGCTTTTGATCGCTTTGATTGATAACCTTTGTTTTGCATTAAATG
>JABDBK010000064.1 GCA_013288655.1 Gammaproteobacteria bacterium
TGAAGTTATCAGCACAATTAAATGACATCCAACAACATGGAAAAATATTGTCCCAAAAACAAGCAAAATTTTCAGAAATTTGTAAATATATTGCTTTAATGGATGAAAAATGGGAAAAGAAAAGCGCAAAAAAAGACAAACCAAAAGCTATCCAACCCAAAAAATCTCGTAAAAATGTCCGAGCTAATGAAGAACCGCTTGTTGTCATGCCAGGCAAAAAGGAACCAGCAAGGACTGAGACAACCCCTGAAACGGTAGAAGCTAGCTCCAAAAAATAGAAACACTAAAGGAAAAAGCAAGTGAATGTCAGTAACTATATTTAATTCCTGATCATATATGACATTATGTTTCATGAAACATGAGAAAAAATGATCATGAGTTATTTATTTTGGATTAATAAGGAATAGATAACATGGAGTTTACTATGATTGAAAAAATGGCAATAGCAGAGAATTTGGACAACACAACCTTGAGACAAGCTGTAAAAGATACCTTACGCAACTATTTCACCAATATAGGTGGCGAACAGCCTGTGGATTTTTAC
Organism: Gammaproteobacteria bacterium; assembly: GCA_013288655.1. GTDB lineage: Bacteria > Pseudomonadota > Gammaproteobacteria > DSM-16500 > DSM-16500 > JABDBK01. The sequence continues at coordinate 545 of JABDBK010000064.1, forward strand.
GGCATTTTGTTAGAGGAAATTGAACGTCCTTTACTTGAAGTATTGATTAATCATACTCACTATAATCAAGTGCGTATGGCTCATATTTTAGGCATATCACGGGGCACTTTGCGCAAAAAATTAAAACAATATGGGATGTTGGATTAATAAATTAGGGGCAAGTGCTTACAACCCTCTCTAGCTTCTAGTCACCCCTCCAAATGCTTTTTTTGGAGGGGATGGGGGAAGGAAGCATTGTGAGCTCACTGCTATTGATACTTAGTAGGGTCTTCTACCCCTGCTTTTTTAAATCCTTCTTTACGATAATGACAACTATCACACCGTCCACAAGCACGTCCTTCAGCGTCCAATCGATAACATGAAGTCGTTTGACTATAATCAACTCCAAGACGTATCCCTTCTAAAATAATTTGGCTTTTCTTTAACTTTAACAAAGGCGCATGAATCTTGTATTTGCCGCCCTCTACTCCCGCTTTAGTCGCCAAATTGGATAAGGATTCAAAAGCTTTTAGATATTCAGGCCGGCAATCGGGATATCCAGAATAATCCACTGCGTTAATGCCAATAAAGATGTCAAAGGCATTCAACACCTCAGCCCAAGCAAGTGCAATGGACAAAAAAATCGTATTCCTGGCTGGAACATAGGTCACTGGTATATCACTGCTTCCTTGATAATCCGGGACCTCAATCTGTGTATCAGTTAAAGCGGAGCCGCCTAAAAGCCCTAGCGAAAGTGAGATCACTTTGTGCTCCGCTGAACCCGACTGTTTTGCAATGCGTTCTGCTGCATCAAGCTCAACTTTATGCTTTTGGTCATAGGAAAAACTTAGAGTATAAGGGATAAAACCTTGATCTTTTGCAATAGCCAAACACGTTGTAGAATCCAAGCCGCCAGAAAATAAAATCACTGCTTTTTTTTGCATAACCACCCTGCTCATACTTTCTTATTAGATGGATTTTATTGTACCATGGCAAAACTTTAACCCCAAGAAGCATAGCATGATTACCATCGAACAACTTATCCAACACGGCATGCCTAAAGCCCAAGCTTTAAGCATGATTGAAATGATTAATACCCTATTAAAAAACCATACACCAGAACATGCCTGGAAAAATATATCACAACATGTGTTGCGGCCTACTCATCCTTTTTCGCTCCATCGTTTTCTTTTCACAACAATGTATCCTCATTGGCCGAATCAACTGGATAGTGCGCCTGCTTATTTCCCCGATTCGACAAGCATGAGCTCAACAAACATTGGTCAATTTATGGCAACGCTTGGCATGCAGGATGTCACTGAATTTCATGCCTGGACCGTCAGAGAATATAATGATTTCTGGCGAAAAGTATTAGATTTACTACATATACAATTTGATGAAAAGCCCAAGGCTATCTGCGATCTTTCCCAAGGCATTGAATCACCTGCATGGTTAGTTGGAGCAAAACTTAATATCGTCAATAGTTGCTTTACAGCCAACCTGGAAAAAACGGCCATTATTTTTCAAGCCAAAAATGGGCCCATGCATAAAATGAGTTATGGTGAACTCTTATCATTAACCAATCGAATTGCTAACAGTTTAATAGCACAAGGTTTTAAATCCGGTGATGCTATCGCAATTGTCATGCCTATGACAGCCGAAGCGGTTGCTATCTATCTTGGCATCATCAAAATGGGTGGAGTCGTTGTGTCGATTGCTGATAGCTTCTCCTCCGACGAAATTGCAACACGTTTGACCATTGCTAAAGCGAAAGGGGTTTTTACCCAAGATATGATTCTCCGCGATCAAAAAAGACTTCCGCTTTATGAAAAAATAATAGCTGCAAAAGCACCTAAAACGATTGTTCTATCTGACACTTGTGCATTACGCGAAGGAGATATCCATTGGCAATCCTTTTTAGTCACAAATGACAACTTCACTGCTTACAGTGCCAATCCTATGGATACCAACAATATTTTATTTTCATCTGGAACAACGGGCATTCCTAAAGCTATTCCATGGAACCACACAACAGCCATCAAATCAGCTAGCGATGCTTTCTTTCATCAAAATGTTCAAGCTGATGATATAGTAGCATGGCCTACTAATCTAGGCTGGATGATGGGGCCGTGGTTGATCTTTTCTACTTTCTTGAATCAAGCAACGCTTGCTTTATACTATGATTTGCCCCGTGATAAAGATTATGGAAAATTTATTCAGGATGCCAAAGTTACCATGTTGGGGGTAGTGCCTACACTAGTTGCAAGCTGGAAGCAAAGTGAATGCATGCATGGATTGGATTGGTCAGCTATAAAACGATTCACATCCACAGCAGAATGTTCTAATGCGGAAGATATGTTATATCTCATGTCACTGGCAGGCTATAAACCAGTCATTGAATATTGTGGTGGAACAGAAATTGGCGGTGCTTATCTTACCAGTACTATGATTGAAAAAAACTATCCTTCTTTATTTACAAGCCCTGCTATGGGTATGGACATTGCGATTATAGATGAAGCAGGTCATCCAAGTGATCATGGTGAACTTACTATTATTCCACCTTCGATGGGGCTATCAACCACACTACTTAATGCAGACCACCACGAAATTTATTACGCCAATATGCCTAACACTCCGGATGGAAAAACCTTAAGACGACACGGTGACCAAACTCAACGTTTAAAAAGTGGTAATTACGCCATCTTGGGTCGATCGGATGATACGATGAATTTAGGTGGTATCAAAATAAGCTCTGCAGAGATAGAACGCGCCATCAAAGGCATAGCTGGCATTACAGAAACTGCCGCCATTGCGGTCAATCTGGCTCATCATGGTCCTAGCAGTTTAGTCATTTATGCTGCAACAACTGGATCTTTTGATAAAAATGAAGTCAAAAAACATATGCAATCTAAAATTAATCAGCATCTAAATCCCTTATTTAAAATTTTTGATGTTGTTTTTAAAACTGAACTGCCAAAAACTGCGTCCAATAAAATTATGCGTAGAATATTACGCGATGAATATCAACAGGGTTGAAAATAATGAAAAGAATCTTATATTATTAACTCATGTTACGCATTAATCTTTAAAGTTGAGACTATGTCATGCCAGCATGCTTTTAGCTGGCATCCAGGCTGGATGCCAGCTAAAAGCATGCTGGCATGACATCAGTGGAACATATCCAAAATTTGCATTGTTAATATGGAGTATATTATGAGATCTTTATTTACAAGTTTAGTCATTTGTTTAATGGCATTTATTTCAACTAATCTTTTTGCTAAAACCATCAACCTTTACGATCAACCCAATGCAAGCGCAAAAATGATAGGCACGATAGACAGCGAAAAAGGTCTAATTCCTATTTTCACACCTAAAGATGGTCAATGGATAAAAATAGCTAATCCACTCGATGGTACGGTAGGCTGGGCTAAAACTTCTGATTTAACCATTCAAAATAAAAATGGTTACACCATTTCAGAACAAGTGGTTAACCAAGGGCATGGACCACAAACTTTTATTATAAAGTTTGGTGAGCCTAAACCACTCACGGAAGCACAAAAAGCAGAACTCACTAAAAAAATGCAAGAAAGACAACAACTCTTTCAACAAAATATGCAGCATATGTTACAAGATATTTATACTCAATTTAATGATTTTTCTACTCATTTTCCTGTCATTATGCCTGTTGTGCTTGTACCTGAAACAAAACCGACAACAGTCAACGAGAAGAAATAATATCTGTGCTATAATAACACTATAAATACTCTTAAGGAGCTATTTATGGTCATTGCAAAAGAGAGGTTGGACAAAGCCGTAAAAGCGGGCATTATTTCTAGTCAACAGGCTGATAAACTATGGTCATTCTGGACTCAGGAACAGGAAGATGTACCTGGGTTTAGATTTGCCCATGTCATGTATTATTTTGGCGGTCTTCTCGCCATATCAGCCGTGACCCTATTTGTTACACAAGCCTGGGACACTTTAAGAGGTCTACCCTTATTTATTTTATCCTCTTTATTGATATATTTAGGATTTGTTTTAACGCATTATTTTCTTCAAAAAAAATTAAGCATCCCGGCAGGTATACTTGCTACATTTACACTTTGTGTGGTACCACTTGCTGTCTATAATATTCAGCTTTGGTTAGGTTTATTACCACAAGAAACCTCCATACACTATAATGACTATAATACATGGATAAGTTGGTATTGGGTTCCCATGGAACTTGCGACCTTGTTCGTTGGCGTTATCATGCTTTATTGTTATCGTTTTCCATTTTTGCTTTTCCCTATTGGCGTTACACTTTTGTATTTAAGCATGGATTTCTGTCAATTACTGTTTAACATAGACAGTTATACATGGCGTCCCATATTTTCTATGTATTTTGGTTTAATTGTTTTAGCCTTAGCTATTTACATGGATTTCAAAGACAACGATGATCAGCGCGATTATGCATTTTGGCTATATATTTTTGGTGCCATGATATTTTGGGGCGGTTTGTCACTTCAACAGTCTGATAGTGAAATAAGTAAATTTATTTACTGTTTAATCAATATATTCATGATCATGGTGAGTGTCTTCCTGGATCGCCGTGTTTTTGCTATCTTTGGTGCTTTAGGTGTTTTAGGATACTTATCTTATTTATCATTTAATATCTTTGCTAATAGTCTTGGTTTTCCTATAGTATTGATATTCCTTGGCTTACTTATTATATTTGCAGCAACACGCTGGTCGAAAATGGAAAAGAAATTAGTTATGGTATTTTATCCATATATTCCAGAAAAAGTTAAAAAACGTATGATAAATCATTATTAAATTATATGAGATACTCCAATGACTCCATTACATCCTGCTATCGAAGTAGTTAAAAAAACTTTACAAGAATTATTACCCGCTCACAAGCCGGAAGAACGAGAAAAATTGCTTCGAGACGTTTTAGAAAATATAGATGATCACGCTGAAGACAAACCAACCTTAACCATCAATATGAAAGAATTAAAACTCCATATAGAAAAATTTGTCGATCATCATTTATTTGAAAAAGAATTTGAAAAAACGATAAAACAATATACTAAAGATCTAAAACTTGATGAACAAAAACATTTAAACAATAAAGTTAAAGAAGATATGGAAAAATTACAAAAAAAAGGGATGGATTTCAAAAAAAATCCTAAAGCGCTTGAAATAATGATGAAGCTTCTCGTACTAAAACATTGCCTCAATCCTGATCCTAAATTTAATCTTAAACATAGACTTAAAGTTGACCCAGCCAAAGAAACACGAGAAAATTTAGATAAATTAAAAATAGAATATCTGAAATTACTAAAAGAACTTGAAAAAACCGATCCGAAGTTAGTTCATGAATTAACAAAGCTTATGAAAGAAATATTTCGTGAGATGGACAAAAAAATAGAATCGCGAGAAGAACAAAAAAATGAGATATCCTTACTTTTCAGGCTGATTATCACCTTGAGCGATCCTCCAAAAGATAAAGAATTTGAGAAATTAGCAGCGGATGAAAAAGTAAAAATTATCACTCAGGGTTCGCTTGACGGTAAATATCCATCTATTCCAAGAACTGATATTAATATGCCGGAGGGCATCATTATTTTTCCAAATACACCTGCTGATGTTGAAAAAAAAGATCACATCATGAAATCTCCTTTTGACATTAGTAAAGGCCCTACTCCTGATGGACATAAGTCATCTGGCAAAAATTAGTGTATGACCAATATTGATCTATTTCAAAAATCTCAAAATCCTAAGCCTATAGAATTTGATCCAACATTAGCAGGCCAGGCAATCATCAGTGGTCTTGAATATGTAAAAAATCGACTACATTGGTCAGGTACTAAAATAGCCCGCATTCTTCACTTACCTGCAAACACTGTTAATACATGGCTGAAAAATGGGGTTGTTCCCATTAGTAATAAGCAATTACCTCCTGACATCCAAGCAATCGTACATCTATTAGCGATTCATCAAAATTTAGAGGCTATGTTTGAAGATTCCTCTCATCAACGTATGTGGTTATCCACCTTGCATCCAGAATTACATGCTATTCCAGAAAAATTAATGAGCGAATCTATAGCTGGCTTAATTTTTGTTCGTCAATATTTAGATTATGTTAACGCGATTCTCAACTTTTATTAACCATATGAATTTTGGTAATTTTTGTAGGGTGGGCAAAGCGCAGCCTTATCATTACCCACAACTTTTAATGTCATTCACTGCGTTGGTTGAGTAGGCCAAGGGGATTTCACCCTTAGCCTCTCGCGGAACCGTACGTGAACCTCTCGATTCATACGGCTCTTATTGCTCAGATGCTTGTACAATTCCGGCTTGCCAGTGCGCGAACATACTTGGTTGACTTGCAGCTATTCTTTCTATCCACTGCATAGCTCGCTTTTTACTACCTCTCAACCTCTTGTATTTCCTTTTCGCCCACTTTGCTAACCGTCCGTTCAGCGTTTCGAATATGGGATACAGTGCCGATTTGTAAAATTTCCCGTAATACTTTAACCAACCTCTTATCACAGGATTAATATCATCAGCAATGTCTTCCAGGCTTGCACCACTTCGCAATTGTAGTTGCCAATCCTGCATCTTTTGGCGTATTGTTCTGGCAGCTTTGTCGCTAATGGCTGGGAGGAAGCTCACAAAGTGATTTCCTCCTTGTCCTTTTGCTAGTCTTGGTCGGAAAGTGTATCCAAGAAAATCAAATTTCTCTTGCTGAATACCACCATCCCGATTGTCATCCTTGCAATACACAATTTGTGTTTTCTCAGGATGCAATTCCAGCTTGCAATCTCTTAACCGCTTTCTAATCGCTTCTAATAGCAGTTTGGCTTCTTCTTGTGTTTTGCAGTGCACAATAATATCGTCTGCATACCGTTCAAATGGATTTTGGCTATAATTGTCCTTCATCCACTTGTCGAACGCGTAATGCAGAAATAAATTTGCTAGCAGCGGGCTGATGACTCCACCTTGTGGTGTACCCATAGTCCGTTCCTGTATTTGATCTGCTTTAATTTCCATCGGCGCCTTTAACCAGCGCTCAATGTACAGC
>JABDBK010000065.1 GCA_013288655.1 Gammaproteobacteria bacterium
AGAAATTTGGCTTCAGTATTTCCTGCTCCTCTTAATGCAATGGCAATGGTATGGTTGAAAAGTAATTTATAGATTTCAGTAGTGTGACTTGATAGCCCATTCAAAAAGAAACTTAAAGCTTCAGGTGCGGTATCTGAAAATTTTATCTTGGGATCAGCATAATTAAGCTTCAAAGAAAGTACTGCCTTAGCTTCCTTCATTTGAGGAAAAAGTGGAGCCTTAAAAGGAAGCGCATCTATTCTGGCCTCTCTTACTTCAATTGGCCACACTGTCACTGGATAGATTGTTTTAAAAGTGCAAGACTCTTCATAAAAAGAACCCGTGTCGATTAAACTACCTTTTGGAATAGTATAGCCATAATCTAATTCTGGCTGAAATTCAAATCTTACAACTGAAAAGGCAGGAACAGATGACAAATAATGAGGAAATAAAACACTTAATAAGGACTCTGCCATTTCTGAAAAATCATCTTCTAATTTGTGGAGTACATGCGCGTTCAAAAAGGCAAAAGCCTCTACAAGTCTTGAGGTATCTGGATCTTCAATTTTGCCAGCACCAATAAAAAGATTTTTGGCAATTTTCGGATAAGCTTTAGCAAATTCAAGTGCTCTTTCTCTGATATAATTAAGTTCTTGATTATAAAATGGGAGAATTTCTTTAAACATTAAATTTTTCTCCATGATAAAATCCTTTTAATTCAACATAATGACTTAAAGAGGAAACAGTAGAATGATAGTTAAGCCTTTCTATTCCCATATTTTCATGCAATGTTCCTGAAATTTTTAATTTTAATGTTCTATTTATCAAGTGGGATGTTTCTTCCAAAGAAACAACCACGTGATTTAAGCGAGGTTCGAATACTTGAATGGTTATTTCCATTTGTCGACATAACCCTTCACAAGCTTCTAATGAGTCTATCCAAAGACTAGAAAAATCATCAATACCATAATTTATAACAGATTGTGACAGTTGTTTGTAGCAAGATTCGAAAGATAAAAAGCATTTTTTGGTGTTTAATATATTTTCAATATTTTTCCGAATATTTTCCCGTAGTACTTCTTCAGAATGACCTTCAAAAACGACATTATCGTTTATCAGCCTATCTATAAGGATCATGCCTTTAACAGAATGTTATCACACTAATTATGCTGCTTTTTTCAACCTAAGCTCTTTACAAAGACACAAATGCATTACACAAAAATAACTTCCTGGACTCCCAACTTGTTCCCTAACCGTAATTTTAGCTTCGCGCAAAGGGTATTGAACTTTAGCTTCTTGACTCATGTTATCAATCATGGCTGTATATTTCAAAACCCATGTTTGTAAATAGTGTTCAATCTCATTTGCTGTAGAAAATGAACCCAATTTATCTCGAATCATAATCTTGACATAGTGAGCAAATCGAGAGCAACACAAAAGATATGCAAATTGAGTTGATAATTTAGCATTCATAGTTGCAGAATTTTTGTCATAATTTTTTGGTCTTTGTAAAGAGCTTAGGTTGAAAAAAGCAGCATAATTAGTGTGATAACATTCTGTTAAAGGCATGATCCCTAGTTGATTCAAATCATGGGTTTGTTTTTTTGTGATATTCCATTCTATAACAGGTTTATGGAGACGATCTAAACGATCTAAACCGTAAGATGCTGTGACTAAACCCGTTACTAAGCCCTTACCTAAATAATCACGCTTAACACCTCGTATATCCATAAACCAAGCGCTCAATTGATAAGAGCGCACCACAATCATTGCAAAACAATAAGCGCTACTTCCCCATAGATAATCTGTATGGGATTCAATAGTTTCTGTAAAACAAAATCCACAGGTGTTTGGTTCTGTGAGTTTATAAGGAGTCCTTCTTAAGATTTTTGGAGCGGTCAAACCTAAAAAGCGAGCTTCTTCCATATCACGCAAATTTTGCCATAGCAAATAATTTTCTTTTTTAAAGGAGCTAGGGAGATCCATCCAGGGCTGTAATTCTCCATAATGATCTAATTCCAACAATGTCGCACTTCCACTCATTATAAAGGGCGCAAAAGCTGCTGTAGCAACCTTGGCAATACCCTTTAAAACTTCAATGGGATGGTAAAGTTCAGAAGCATTTTTAAGGTGACTTACTTCATAATCCCCGATTAATAATCCAAAAGGCTCTCCGCCGGGCTGATCAAATTCCGCACTATATATTTTCTTAAAAAATGTGCTCTGATCAAATTCGATAGCCGAACATAAATCTTTTGCTAATACTGACCAAGAAAGATCAAGCAATTTAATTTTTACCCCTGTATTTGAAATCATATTGTTAGTCAAATATTCCAATCCTTTCCAGGAAGCTTCTAACAATTGAAATCTTGGGTGATGTAAGATTTTATTCAAAATGTTGCTTAATACTCGATCAATTTCAAGTATGGTACGATGTAATGTTTTATCAAAGGCATCTTCTTGACAATACCCAGCATTTAAAAAATATTGGTAATAGTTGCTTAATAAGGATTTACCAAAAAATGATTGACATTGAAGCTCTAATTCTAATTTTGAAATTAAAATTTCGAAATTAACACAACAAGAATTGCTAGTTGATGAAAAGCTGTGCAACATTGATATTCAAGCTATATTTAATAAATAAGTTATCTTAGAAAAACTCAGCACGACAAATATCATGCTGAGTTTTTTAAAGGGAAATATCAAGTTATCCTATTTTGGGAATTCTAGCGACAAGCCGCAAGGAAGTCGATAACTCTTCCAATTGTAGCCAAGGACGTAACCACGCAATGGCATGGTAAGAACCAGGTTGTCCAGGAACTTCTCTAACTTGAACTTTAGCTTCTGCTAAGGGATATTTTGCCTTCATTTCTTGGCCTGTATCTTTATTACCATTGACATAATTAGTAATCCAACGATTTAGCCATAACTCAACGTCAGCAGTTTCCATAAATGACCCAATCTTATCTCTAGCCATTATTTTTAAGTAATGGGCAAAACGTGAGGTTGCCATAATATAAGGGAGTCTTGCTGAAATAGCCGCATTAGCAGTCGCAGCCTCTGTGTCATATTTTAAGGGCCTTTGTAAGGTTTGCGCTCCAAAAAAGACTGCGTAAGCTGTATTCTTATAATGACATAAAGAAAGAAACCCAAGTTTGCTGAGTTCAGCTTCTCGACGATCGGTAATCCCAATTTCCGTAGGACACTGACTATCAATATCCCCATCATCGCTCTTGAAAATATGCATGGGTAAACCTTCTACTTTACCCCCTCCTTCTGCACCTCGAATGGCTGTGCACCATCCATAAGTACTAAAAGCTGTTGTTAAACGAACACCCAATAAATAAGCTGCATTCATCCAACAGTAATTGTCATGTGCTAACTGCTTGCTTTGACCTTGAACGTCTAAAAGTGTTTCTTCAAAATTAAACTCTGCAATCGGATATGTCGATTGACCATAAGGTAAACGAGCCATAGCACGCGGCAACGCTAAAGTAACAAATCGAGCATCTTCTGTTTCTCTAAAATTACGCCATCTAGCATATTCAGCTGAATCAAAAATTTTAGCTAAATCCCTTGGTTTCGAAAGTTCTTCCCAGGAATCAAAACCAAATAACCCGGGAGAAGCTGCAGAAATAAAAGGACAAAACGCGGCAGCTGCAACATTTGAAATTTTGCTTAACATTTCAATATCATCAGGATGGTTTGAAAAATAATAGCTACCAATTAAGACACCATAGGGTTCACCACCAGGTGTTCCAAACTCATTTTCGTAGATCTTTTTAAATAGTTGACTTTGGTCAAACTCAACAGCCTTTTCCAAATCTTTTTGTAGTTCTTTTTTAGTAATATTGAGTATTTTAACCTTAAGACTTGAGCTGGTTTCACTATTCATTACTAAATAACTGAGCCCTCGCCAAGACCCTTCCAACTCTCTAAAAGGCTTAGATTCCATAAGAGTTGCTAGCTGTTTAGAAATAATTTCATCTAAATTTTGAATAGCTGTATTAATCGTAATCAGTAGATTTTTATCCCACTTTACAACTCCTTTCTGCGCCTCCTCCACTAAAGAGACCAACATATCCTTAGTATCAGTCTCTGGAGTTTGTTTTGTTGCACCAACTAATTGTTGCAGCAAACTGAGTGACTGAGTTGAAGACTGTGCTTTAGCCTTATCAATAACTTCCATTTTAAATCTCCTTAAAGTTAATTAGTAGGTGTTGTATTGTTATTGTGTGCTGCTATACCCAAATCATTAGAAAGATTTGTTAAAGCAGTTTCATCGCTCAAAACATGTTCTAAAAGGGCTTCTAGTTGCTCTGAACGATCTGCTTTCGTTAACAAATCTCTTAACCGATTGCGAGCAGCTAAAAGTTTTTTTAGAGGCTCTACTTGTTCAATAATGTTACCGGGCTCAAAATCTTCCATTTTCTTAAAGGCTAATTCCAATGCCATTTCGCTACCGTCCCCTGCTAAAGTATTTTCCACTTTGAGGTTTAGCTTTGGTTCAATTTTAGATAAAATTTCATTAAAATTATCCCGGTCAATTTGAATAAATTTACGTTCTTTTAATGGCTTAGAAGAAGTTGGGGCATCTCCAGAAAAATCTCCTAGTACACCTACCACAAAAGGAAGTTCTCGTTGTACAACTGCTCCTTCCGTTTCTACATCATAAGTAATGTGAACTCGTGGCTTACGGACTCTTGCTAACTGATCGTGAACGCTTGGCATCATAACTCTCCTTAATAAAAAAACATTAGCCTAAAAATTCAATTCTGATTTTGCTCTTCTTCAATCCCTGTTAAAATAAAAGCTTGATCTCGCACTCTTTCGTCAACAATCAATTCGTGCAATAAAGTTGGCAACGGCAATCTCCCCCAGCGCACAACTTTTCGAATAAGATAAGACAAAGGTGAATGTGGCTCAGTCGTTAAGAAAAAGTCTGCAATACGACCTAAGGATTGAAGTGCTTCTTCTCGACCTTGAATATCGTGACGATACAAGCTACCTTTCCCGTCTTTGGAAGTATCATCAGATACTTCAATACTTTCTTCTACCAAAATATTTCGACTTAAATACTGAATTATTTCTAAAGCGCTTTTTAAAGCTTCATTAATACGCGAAGAGGGCGGCGCATCATTGCCACATTTTTGATCTAAAAATGATATCAAAGTTTGATATTCTACAAGACATGATTTTAAATTTTCGACTAGGTTTTTAAGAAAATCAACAGAAGTGTCAGCAACAGCAGACTCAACCGTGCTTAAATCAACATTAGTTTCTGCCGAACGTCTAGCACGTTTATCTGGATCGGCGATTTGATCAATTGTTTTGGCTTGTTGATATTGCCAAAAGGCAAAAGATCCATACTTATTACTACTAGACAGCGGTACATTGAAGAGGGGATCAATTAAGGTTCCATTCGTTTCATCGCCATTTAAGCCACCTAAAGGCGCAAGACGACTTAAAAATCCTTCTTCATCGGGAAGGGGGTAAAGTGTTTCCCAATATCGTTCACACAATTGCCGAGCTAGCATAAAACCATCCTTTAAGCCAGCAAATTGGTACTCTCGTAGTAGTGATTCAATTAACCAAACACAAACTTCTAAGTCTTTGCTTTTTGTAGCTAAGATTTCTTTTCCCAAAGATCGGACTTTTTGCCAAATAGCTAGGACATTGTTATCGGTTGTTTCTCCCTGCCTTAAACGACGTTCCTGCAATCGTGCAAGGTTTCTGGCATCTTTTATTTGATAATAAAGAGAAGTAGGTGTGTTATCGATCCGAAGATCAGCCCCAACGGGACAGTCTCCTAAAATTGGAGTTAGTAAATTTTCAAAATCAATAATTAAATTATCCAATATCCATTATTCCCGAGGTAATTTGCTTAATCGTCCATTTTCCCTGCTATCAAACTATCAACCGGGATATTTAGTGGCCCCCTCATCCACGAACTCAACCGATCCACGGGGATTGATTGAACATACTAAGCCTTAATTAAATTTTTTGTCAAGTATGCGATCAAAAGTGTAAGAGCAATGCGAAAATGAGGATGGGGACCCAAGCGAAGAATCTTACAGCTCTTTATGCTATCTATGATAAATAGTTCTTTTTCTCTATTTATGCGCAGGATGGGAGCTTTTGCTTGTTGTTGCTCGAATCTCATGCTTGAAATGGATTTTTATTAGTTAGTACAATCCCTAAAATTAATGCAAAAATTAACGATTAATTTAAAAAACAATGAATCTCAAGTGCAGCCCTTATTGAAAGAAACCGGAGAAGTCATACATTGCGAGATCAAAAACGCCTATTTGAAAGAGGCACTTTGGTTTTTAGCAGTAGAATTTAAGTTTGTGTTTAAGTTTTCTGCAATCATTTGCATTGTTGATTGCAATTCCCTTGCTCGATTCGGATCGAATTCGCTATCAAGCGTTTGTCCTGGTTTATGTCGTGGATGATAGGAAAAATGAATAGATCTACCCGTACTTAAATTAGAAATTTCATAATTGATATTAGATCCCTTGGAATGAATTATTTCACCATCGAAATCATTCAATTTAATAACTTTTCCTACAATTCTATTAAACTCCTTCAAAGAAATAGACTTAATGTTTTCAGAATTAGTAAACCAATCCATTTCATTTTTTAACCTAGATAATGCCGATTGCGAAGAATGGGCTGTTGAAGCTTTGGAAACGGCTTTTGAAGGGGCTAACTTGTTATCTTTACTCTCGTCGATCTCATCTTTGACCTCAAAAGTGCTTATATAGTCTTCTGCTTTTTTAACATTCTCGAATTTATTTATCATCAACATCATAATTTCAAAGAAATAAACCTCCCCTCCCCTTTTTTGAATATATTCTAAGGCAATAGAAGATTTCTTATGCGGTTTGTTTGGATTATTGTTGAGTGAATTCTGTAACAAAGTGGTCACCTCATTGGATCGATCTGGATAAAGAATTAAAGTTACCATGGAATAGAAAAATGTTCCTTGCATAAATCCGCCATCATGTGATAGCTTTAGCTTTTCATGAACATCTTTTAGCATGGGGAAGGTTAAGAATCCATTGGCAAACTCGCTATAGAATTTGATTACAGCATAATTATATCCTGCACAGTGATATTTTAATTTAATGGCATGCTCATAATATTCACAAGCTTTAGCATAGTCTTTATTTTCATGATAATAATAACCGAGTTCAAAAAAAGTATCACCGTCATTTAAAGGTTCAGCCTGTTTTAAATAATTAAAACCTTGTTCTTTTATTTGAGCATTATCACTTTTACGAGAGATCATATATAAATAATAACCAGCACGTAAGTACCCTTTATCAAAAGCTGCTTTTAAACATTCTTCCGCTTCTTTTTTATTCTTGTTTTGCCCTTCAAAACCGTTAAGCAAGATAACACCCTTATCACAAAGTGAACGTGGATTACCCAACGCAGATGCCTTGCAATGGTAATCAAATGCCTT
>JABDBK010000066.1:0-6119 GCA_013288655.1 Gammaproteobacteria bacterium
GCGGAGCGGGAGCGGAAAGTTATTTAAATAATATTGTACCGAAATTATTTGATAGAAATCTGGTGTTATTTAATAATTATTATCGATATCTTATTAATAATAAGATTGATTCTATTGATCAATTTAGCTTCGAGCGTTTAGCAAGAGAATATATCTGCTATATTAAATCGATTCAAGCAGTAGGGCCTTATAACTTATTCGGATGGAGTTTTGGAGGAGTATTGGCGTTTGAGGTGGCAAGGCAATTAATAGTGAATGGAGATTCTGTAAAAAATCTTGTCTTAGTTGAATCATTTTTCAATCATAAGCAAGCGTTATTACATACCCACACTCAGTTGCACAAATTAGACGATATTAATTATAAATATACACCACAGCTAAACAATAAATTATTGTTTTTAACAAACACAATATTATTTAAAGCTTTAAAAACAATTGATAAAGCTAAGATATTAGTAGACGATGAAATAGAAAGAGAAAATATCCATAAAATTTATCAATATTATGCAGAAAGAACGAAGGCTAACAATTTAGATTCGATATTAGAAAAAGAAAATTTCAGTCTAATTGCTATGGAGCACGATCATAATTCTTGGATTAACGATGATTCCCAAGTAATTAAAATTTGCAATGCAATAAGAGAATATTCTAAGAATCTTTTATTAACTGAGGTTCTATAATGCGTAGTTATCTAGTAATTGGTACAGGTGGCATTGGTTTATATTTGGGATCACTTTTGCAAAGAAGAGGGAATGTCGCTGTTCATTTCTTGGCGCGCAGTGATTATAATCATATGTTAAATGACGGAATTAAAATTAATTCTTGTGACGGAGATTTTGTACTGCATGCTAATGATATTAAAGTATATAATAAAATTGACGATATCCCTCCCTGTGATGTAGTGTTGCTTGCAGTCAAAGGTAACAATATTATCAATATACTACCTTCATTGCTAACTATAATGAACGATAAGAGTGTAATCATAACGGTTCAAAACGGTATAGGAATAGAAGAAATGTTGACTTCGGTTGTCGCACCTTATCAAATTGTAAGCAGCGTTTGTGCTATAAAATCTACTAGAATAGCTCCTGGCCATATATGCCACGAATTTGGAAATAGAGTCGATCTAGGTTATTATGATAATGGGGATAAGTTTTTAATAGATAGCATCTTAAGCGATCTTCAGGAAGCTTCCATTGATGCTAACCTGCCCAAAGATATTTTCTATATAAAATGGATAAAGCTATCTTTTACTATTTCTACTTTTGCTTTGTCGGTAATAAGTAATACCTCTACACAAGAACTACTTAGTAACCACTTAGATCAACTCTTGATTATTGGTGCAGAAGTGGGAAAGATCGCAGAAATTTTTGGTTATCACATCGATGTCCAAAAGTTGTTCGAGGATAGTATTAATAAATTGCAATACCTTCCTCCAGTTTATCCTAGTATTGTTTTCGATTATAGGAACAACATACCTATGGAATTAGATACCACTTTTGGTAATATTCTATCTATTGCAAGAACCTACGATGTATCTGTGCCAAACATACAAGGTGCATATGATACGTTAAAAATTCTTGAAAGAAAAAGATTAGCTAGGACTTTATCAACATCACTTGTGACAGCGATATGATTTTATAGGGGCCTTCAGATCTTGTCTAGAGTTTTACAGCTTGTTTCTGGGCGATAAGCTTTGCCTGAAATTCAAAAATTCATAATTTGTTTTACAATATTATCAAGGCCTATATTAACAGAGGCCTTCAATTGAATTAATTTAGAATCCCAACCCTGGGTAATTTCTCTGTAGACAATATCCGCTAAATCATCAAGTTTATTCTGGGTGTTAATTGCTAAGCCCAATTCCTCTAAAAAATTACCTCGTTTTTCAACATCTTCAAATCCAACATGGTCGCCAATTAATAGTAATCGTCCACCCGCTCCTAAAGTTTCCCAGCAAGTGTTATAGCCAGCTCTAGAGACCATGACTGTACTTTCGTTAATAAATTCCTGTAGAGACAAGGTTTCAAGTATATTCCAATTTTCAAGCTGTTTAAGATCAGGTAGGAATGGTCCCCGGGCAAAAAAACATTTAATTCCCTTTCTAATCAGTTCTTCACAAGTTTTATACATTATATTTTTCATAGATTCGATGGTATTACTTGATTTTGGACGATCATACTCGCCTCCACCCCCAAGCGAAAACAAAACCTGTGAAACATTTTTTTTACTTACTTTGGAACTAATACGAGCAACCGGACCAGAAATTAAAATTTTAGGGTGTCGGATAAGTTCAACTAACTGAGAGTCATTTCCATATAATGCATGTATTTCTTCAATAAGATGAGGTATTATGATCAGATCGAAATCTTCCAAAGCACTTTTTAACGTTTCACAGGCTCTTGAAACTGATATTAAACGAACAATGAGCACGGTTCGTACTCCCTGTTTTTTTAGCAAGTTAATCGCGGGCACAGGCCAATAAGTATCACAAACAACAATATGGGGCTGGTAACGCTCGGCAGCTTCATTGAAGCTTGAAAGAATAAGTTTTTTTCTTTCAGACAATTCCACTTCATTTGGAATAAAAAGAGTATCACCTTGACAACCAAAGAAATCACTTGCAAAGGGAGAATTACTGTAGAAATTAATTTTCGAATTTTGGAAAGTGTCGGTAATGTACTTAGAAATAACCGAGAGCCGTGCTACGTGTCCTAAACCAACTCCATTTATCGCATAAAATAGTATTCGTATTAATTCATTTTTCATAAGGAGATAACCAAAAAACTATAGAAATCAATACAATGTGCATTCATTACCGGATGCCAAATGGAGTATTTAGCCACAGTTGCAAGGCAATATATCGTATATCATCAAGTTATTCAATACTCATTTGATACTTTGTTAAGAAGATCGTGGTGATAACCTTAATCGAAAGCAGATATAGTTAGTCGGCTCGTAAGGGTGGGGTAATTTTTAGAAAATAAGGAATTATTAAATTTTCCAATGTTCTCTCCACGCTTGAAACATTAAAATTCCCCAGATTGGGTAATGCCAATTCTTTTTCCCAGATAAATGTTCTTGCCATTTTTTTAAAATTGGCTCTGGGTTCAAAATTCCATCGGACTTTAATCTATTTATATTCAATAAAGACTCGGCCCAATCTCTCATAGGGCTGCGTAACCAATGATCAAGAGGTATATCAAATCCCATCTTGGGTCGGTCGATAAGTTCTTTAGGGACATATTTGTAAAGAATTTGCTTTAATAGCCATTTGCCTTGACCTTGTCTATATTTCATTTCCAGGGGAATTTTCCAGGCAAATTCAACTATTCGATGATCTAAAAAAGGAACCCTTGCTTCCAAACTAACTGCCATACTAGCTCTATCTAGTTTGGTTAAAATATCATCTGGAAGATAGGTAAGTGTGTCGATGTACTGCATCCTTTCAATAAATTGATCCATACTCTTTAATTCATTTCCGTTCCAAGGATAACGTTGAGGTTCAGTTCCACTTAATAATAGCGCTTCCGGTAATTCCCATTTGCTCACTAGCATTCTATAAAACTGTTCACTAGAAGAAACTTTTAAACTTCTGGCTAATTTATGTAATCTTTCACCGAAATTTTGTATGTTAACTTTTGTAGAGGTTAAGTTGTATATCTTATTCCATAATGTAGGTGGGATCTTTAAAATACCAGACATAGCAAGCCTTTTTAAGGCGACAGGTAAAAAGCCAACTTTATTCCAAAGGTTTTGGCTCATAAAATATCGATCATAACCTATAAATAGTTCATCCCCACCATCGCCAGATAAAGAAACTGTGACATGTTCTTTCGCTAATTTTGAAACTAAAAATGTAGGAATTTGCGAGGGATCAGCGAAAGGCTCATCATAATAGTTTGGTATGGTGGGAATAATTTCTTGTGCTAATTTAAAATCCAAATAAAGTTCATTATGATTTGTTCCTAAATGTTTAGCAACTTTTGCGGCATGTCTAGCTTCATTGTAATCATTTTCCATATAACCGATTGAAAATGTTTTAATAGGGGTGCTACTTTGCAGTTGCATTAAGGCAACAACTGTTGAACTATCAATTCCTCCAGATAGAAATGCACCTAATGGCACATCTGAAACCATATGACGTTGAATAGTGTCTTTTAAGAGCATTTCTAATTCATCGATCAATATATTCTCTGACTGTTTTTCTGTTAAAGTACGAAAATTTAATCCATCTAATGCAGTTTTTTCCAAAGACCAATAATAAACTTCATCTCGATTTCCTTTATTATCAAAAGATAGGATCGTTCCGGGAATTAGCTTATGAATTCCTTTGAAAATTGATAAAGGGGCGGGAATATAGCTGAATCTAAAATAATTTGTTAGGGCTTGAAAGTCTATTTCTGGGCGCCATTTTGGATGTGGAATAAAACTTTTAGGTTGAGAACCGAAAAATAGGACTCCCTGGGAATATCCACAATATAAAGGTTTAATTCCTAACCGATCGCGGGCTAAATAAAGCTTCTTTTGCTCCCTATCCCAAAGCGAGAAAGCAAACATACCATTTAAATTCTTACAAGCCTTTTCTACTCCCCAGAATTCACAAGCTTCCAGGATGACTTCGGTATCGGAATGACCTTTGAATTTTAATCCGTTATTTAGCTTCTCTAATTCTTTCCGTAGTTCTAAAGTGTTATATATTTCTCCATTGTATGATATAACTAGGCGTCCAGAGGAAGATATCATCGGCTGATGACCAGCGTTTGATAATTCAACAATAGATAAACGGCGATGCCCTAAAGCAAGGCCTGAATTTTCATCACACCAAATTCCATAGGAATCGGGGCCTCGCTCTATAATTTGGTTAGACATTTTTTTTACGTGATTGATTAGCTCATCTTTTGATAGATTTCCATGAGCATCCCAAAAACCGGTTAAACCACACATTATTCCTCCGGCTATCCTTTAGAATTTTTCAATAAATTTAATTATATAGATAATTAAAAAAAATTCTACTATTATTTTTTCCAAAAATAACAAATTTTAAGACACAACTTTTAGTCTTGAAAATTTTCTTTCCATAAAATATAAAGTGAGACCTATTATTAAGGCAAAAAATATGGTTAATCCTGGTTAATAAACGCCTCAGAAAAAGATATAGAGTCGGAGATCACTCTTGGGAAAGAATGGATTAAAAGCAAGCTTGGACACGATGCCGATTCGTATGCAGTGCCTTTTGGGGGTGTGTTTCCATCTAACCAATTATCAAACTTCAAATATTGGTTTCTATTAGAAGAAATGACAAATCATGGCTTTGAGTCAGAAAAAGTTTATAATAGGATGGGATTTAAACTTGAATGTTAATTACATAATTGAACACCCTGTTCTTTTTGCCTTCGCAGATGAAGGGTTTCCGCTTTCGCTTAATGCTGCTGACATTTGTTCAAGCGCTTTTTGATCGGATGAAACGCGGCGTAAAGATCCCTGATCATGCTGTGTTACTCTTTTTGCCATATCTGAAAAAGCGACGACGGGGCTAGGCGACGAAACCAAACCATAATTTATACTATCTACAGCCGGTGGTTGACGCGCCTCACTTGAAGCAAGAGCTTGAGCCTTACACCTCCAATATAATCCTTGTGCCGTCGCACTTATTATAAGACCACCTCCAAACCCTAAACACAAACCAAGTACCCCATAACCCAAGTTAAATGCCAAAGCATAGCCTAAACCAACACCAATCCACGCAGTGGATGTATTTACGGCTAGCCAACTCCCAGTAACACCGGCCCCCATTAAAGATTGTGCACTAACCATTTTTATAGAACTTAGGGCTAAGTTAACCCCTCCAATTAGAAGTAATTTATCTTGAACAAGTATATTTGCTATTTCTTGATAATCTTCATTGTCTGGCTTAACAAAAGGATACATAATATAATATGGACAGGCTAAAGTTAATAATATATAAGCTCCTGGAATGATCAAAGATAATGCAATACTAGCATTTCCATATTTTATAATGTTATTTACATCTTTTTTCATTGCATTTGAAATGGTAATTTGAGCAGCAGTTCCAATCGCGGTAACAGGAACCAACAAAAGATCTTGATATTGTGAAA
>JABDBK010000066.1:6129-7010 GCA_013288655.1 Gammaproteobacteria bacterium
CATCTCTGCCCAATGACCCCGAAAAAAAATTTATTACGGAAATTGCTCCAATCCCTGAAGCAAATGTGATAATGATAGGTAGCCCTTTTAGGCATAATTTTCCAAATGCCAAACAAAAACCTTCTCTTTTAAACTTGAACAAGCCGTAGGGTGCAAAACTTCTCCATCTTTCATTTGAGGCTCCTATTCTATCTGATAAAAGCAAATAACCAAAAGAAGTAACCCCATTAATGGTAACTCTTGCAACAATCGACCATGCTACACCCAACATGCCAATTTCAGGCGCTCCCCATTTTCCATATGCTAAAGGGTAAGCAACTAAAAAGCCTCCTGCTATGCCAAGAGTTTGAGAAATGAATGGTAAATATTTATGCTTAGTTGCTAAAGCCATCTGATCTGAAACAAGTTGCACACTAGATAGCGACACAGTAAATACTGTAATTTTGAAAAAATCATCGACTGAAATTGTCAACTCCGCCCTTTGCCCAAATAGACCCAAAACAGCCTGGCTTCTTAATAGCAAAATAATTTGAGGCACAGAACAACATAAAGCAAGCAACCAACCTGCATGAGTCATTTGTCCGATTTCGCTTCTACTCTCATCATCATCTAATTCGCCAACAGCAGTATTTACGTAGGTTAATGGTGCATTCAGAACACCTGTTACAAGTTCTTCATATATATTGATTAATGCAATCGCTGCAAGATCATTATTGTCAAATGATTGGGCCATTATTATTGAATTTAAAAATGGTGATGAGCCTTTAACTGATTGTATTAATAATGGACCTCGAGAATTAAGTAAAATTTTCTTTATTGCTTGACGGTAAGTTAACAGCCTAGTATTTCTAGCCAGTAAAGGGGTAGTTAGGTCTAACGGA
>JABDBK010000067.1:0-2137 GCA_013288655.1 Gammaproteobacteria bacterium
GGCTAAAAAGCCAAAATCGATGAATGCTGCAGATAATGCGACAGATGACGAATCGGGTGGATCGCAATCCACTGGTTCAGCAGCACAAGTTGTTGCTAGTGCCACTAAAAGCCGAAAGAAGACCAAAAAGCTAGTGGTTGATGGTGTTGCTCATATAAGAGCCTCATTCAACAATACTATCGTTACTATTACGGATGTTCAGGGTAATACTATTGCATGGTCTAGCGCTGCTAGTTGCGGATACCGTGGATCACGTAAATCTACACCTTATGCTGCGGGTGAGGCTGGTGCTAAAGCTGTACAAGTTGCTATGGAAAACTTTGGCATGAAGAATGTCCATGTGCGCGTAAAAGGGCCTGGGCCTGGTAGAGAATCAGCTATTCGTGCATTACATACAGCAGGTATAAAAATTTTATCAATTACAGATGCAACAGGTATACCATTTAATGGTTGCCGAGATCCCAAAAAGCGTCGAGTATAAGGGAGAATATAATGATTAGACAGCCAAGAGGTAAACTTGCCAGACGTGAAAAAATGGATCTCTCCCATTTTACTCCATTTGGACGTAGCATTAACACAAAGTGTAAATTAGACACTGCTCCAGGTATGCATGGTGCGAGACGTGGAAGAGAGACTGAATACGGTTTACAATTACGCGAAAAGCAAAAAGTAAAACGTATTTATGGAATATTAGAGCGCCAATTTAGTAATTATTTTAAAGAAGCGGCTCGTTTAAAAGGTTCAACAGGTGAGAATCTTCTAAAATTATTAGAAAGCAGACTTGATAATGTAGTATACAAGATGGGTTTTGCCGTCACGAGAGCAACGGCTAGACAGCTTGTGAGTCATCGTGCGGTATTAGTCAATGGTAAAAATGTAAATATACCATCTTACTTAGTTATGCCTGACGATGTCATTAGTATTAAAGAGCGTGCTAAAAAACAGCTACGTATACAAAACTCTTTAACACTTGCTCAAGCTAGACCGGACTGTTCATGGTTGGAGGTGGATAAATCAGCACTTACTGGCGTATTTAAACGATTGCCAGATAGAGTTGATTTGCCTCCTGATATTAATGAAAAGCTTATTGTTGAGCTTTATTCCAAGTAATTGTTGGACCACATGAGGTTCTCATGCAAAATAATCCGTATGAGTTTTTAACACCAAGAGAAATTGCGGTTGAAACATTAACTCCATTCCATGCTAGGGTAACATTAGAACCTCTAGAATTGGGATTTGGTCATACTTTAGGTACTACTTTAAGAAGAATATTACTTTCTTCCATGCCTGGAGCAGCTATTGTAGAAGCAAAAATCGATGGTGTGTTACACGAGTATGGCACCATTCCTGGTGTACAAGAAGATGTCATAGAAATTCTATTAAATTTGAAGAATGTCTCTATCAAATTGTTTGGCAGAGAAGAAGTTACTTTACGCTTGAATAAAAAAGGCCCTGGACCGGTTACTGCAGGTGACATAGAGCTTGAGCATGATATACAAATCGTTAATCCTGAGTTAGTCATTGCTCATCTTAACGAGAGTGGCGAACTTAATATGCAGTTAAAAGTTGTATTAGGTCGTGGATATCAATCTGCTGCTATGCGAAGCCGAAGCATGGAAGAAAGTAAGACTAGTATTGGTGTGTTACGCGTTGATGCTAGCTTTAGTCCTGTTCGTAGAGTCGCTTATACTGTAGAAAATGCACGCGTTGAGCAACGCACTAACCTGGATAAGCTTGTTATTGATCTAGAGACTAATGGTACCTTGGATCCAGAAGAAGCTATACGTAGATCGGCAACTATATTACAACAACAATTAGCACCTTTTGTTGATTTAAGATCAGCTCCATTGTTGAAAGAAGCAACAGATCAACAATCAGTTAATCCTATTTACTTAAGACCAGTGGATGATTTAGAACTCACTGTAAGATCAGCTAATTGCTTAAAAGCAGAGAGTATTTTTTATATTGGTGATTTGGTGCAAAGAACTGAAACTGATCTACTCAAAACACCAAACTTAGGTAAAAAATCATTAACAGAAATAAAGAATGTGCTGGCATCCCATGGGCTTTCTTTAGGGACCCGATTAGATAATTGGCCGCCAGCTTCACTTAAAGATAAAGAGTAGGAATATTATAT
>JABDBK010000067.1:2147-6806 GCA_013288655.1 Gammaproteobacteria bacterium
ATTATATGCGTCATCGACACAGTGGTAGATACTTAGGTCGTAATAGCAGTGCTCGTAAAGCATTGTTTAAAAACCTGATGATTTCTCTGTTAAAGCATGAGCAAATCATGACAACAGTGCCAAAAGCTAAAGAACTAAGAACCTATATGGAACCTATGATTACTTTAGCAAAACTGGATACTGTACATAGAAGAAGAATTGCTTTTTCGAGATTGCGTGACAGAGACATGGTTACTAAATTATTTAATGAGATAGCTCCTCACTTTAAAACACGACCGGGTGGTTATATGCGAATATTAAAGTGTGGTAATCGTAAAGGCGACAATGCACCTATCGCCATAGTTGAACTTGTGGGTCGTGAAAAAGTATCAACAGCTGCATAATTTTATAAACGTTAAAACCATGTCATGCCAGCATGCTTCCCGCTTAAAAACAGAGCGGGACAAGTTTAGCTGGCATCTAAACTGGATGCCAGCTAAAAGCATGCTGGCATGACAAAGCCGATATGCATTTAAAAGATGATGAATATTTTCTCAAATTGGCTTTAAAACAGGCAAAAATCAATAAAGGTTTTTGTCATCCCAATCCTTCTGTAGGTTCTTTACTGGTAGATAAGAATAAATTTATTCTTGCAGAAGGCTATCATCATGGTCCAGGTTTACCACATGCAGAAATAGAAGTATTAAAACAGATTGATTTTAAAGCATCATCTGATACTACCTTATATGTGACCTTGGAACCTTGTTGTCACTGGGGTCGAACTCCACCTTGTGTAGATGCAATCATCAAATCTGGTATTAAACGCGTTGTATATGCTTATCAAGATCCTAATCCTATTGTTGCAGGTAAAGGAATCGAGATGCTTGAAAAGGCGGGTATCCAATGTGATTATATAAAACTAAAGTCAATTGATACATTTTATCATAGTTATCATCATTGGCAGAAAACTAAACTACCTTTTGTGACTGCAAAAATTGCTTTAAGTTTAAATGCAGCAATAGCAGATGCTCATGGTAATCCTGTTCAAATTACAGGGAAAAAACTTGCAATATTTACACATCAGTCGCGCAAGTCCGCTGATGCTATTTTAACCACATCTGACACTATCATTCATGATGACCCGCAGTTAAATGTTAGAATCAAAAATAGAGTATTAGCAAAACCTATTTATATGTTAGATAGCCGTTTACAATTACCATTAACTGCTAAAATTTTTAAAACTGCTCAATCTATTACAGTCTTTCATGGAAAAAATATAAGCATGTTAAAACGTGAGCAACTCATCGGACTCAATGTTCGATGTATTGAGCTTGAGTCAACTGTGCATGGATTGAATCTACAGCAAGCAATTGCCTTGATAGGGCAGGATGGCATCCATGATCTTTGGATAGAAGCAGGTGGCAAATGTTTTGCTTCATTGGTTCATGATAAATTACTTCAGCGAGCCTATATTTATATTTCACTACGCTGGCTTAAGCATGGTAAAATTGCGTTTCCAATGGGTATTGCACTTGATAAGATGTCGCAAAATATTACTTGGCGCCAGTTTGGAAACGATGTTTTGTGTGATATTCGATTCTAATACCTATTTTACACTTGCCTATCATTCTAATAATCGAGGAAATAATGAAAAACGCTTCAGCTTGCTTTAATATTGCAATAGTAGTGAGTCGCTTTAATGAAGAAATTACTCAAAAACTCCGTGATGGTGCAGTATCTAGGTTAAATGAGCTAGGATTTACTTCAGAACAAATAAAGATCATCACTGTGCCAGGAGCGATCGAAATTCCAATAACTGCACAACGATTAGCAAATACAAAGCAATATCAAGCCATTATAGTGCTAGGAGCTGTCATTCAAGGCGAAACAAAACATTTTGATTATGTATGTCAACAAGTCAGTTATGGCTGCCAAACCGTCGCGCTTACCTATGATATCCCCATCATTTTTGGTGTTTTAACCACGGATACAGAAGAACAAGCATATGATAGAGTAGGCGGTGAACATGGTCATAAAGGACGAGAGGCGGCTGAGGCAGCATTTGAGTTAGTTAAAACATTGAACGAAATTTTGAGGTGAGCTATGCCATCATTTGATGTGGTTTCTAAGGTTGATAATCATGAAGTGACTAATGCAGTTGACCAAACAACTCGTGAAATCAACACTCGATTTGATTTTAAAGGAACAGATGCGCGTGTAGAGTTATCAAAAAATACCATAACACTCATTGCATCGACGGATTTTCAATTAAAACAAGTTGATGAAATCATGCGTAATAAACTAGCTAAGCGTCAAGTGGATGTTCGTATATTAGAATATAAAGATCCAGAAATAAAACTTAACGAAGCTAGGCAAATAGTAAACGTAAAACAAGGTATTGATACTGAAACAGCGAAAAAGATTGTTAAATTTATTAAAGAATCTAGTTTAAAAGTACAAGCATCTATTCAGGGTGAACAAGTTCGGGTGACAGGAAAAAAAAGAGATGATTTACAGCTTGCAATTGCAGCACTAAAAGATGCAAAATTAAACATTCCATTACAATTTGAAAATTTTAGAGACTAACATGACAGTGAGCACTCTTAGTATAGTTGAGCAGCCTTGTTTTCAATTTAAAGCAAGTTTTATTCCTTGTGCTGTTCTGCAACTGCTACACTATGATTTGGACGCCATTCATGATCAAATAAGCGCGACCATTCGATGTGCACCTAATTTGTTTAAAGGTTCATTTGTTATTATTGATTTAGAAAAATTAAATCCGGCTGACATACTGAATTATGCAAAATTAAAACACATTGTCGCGACGAATGGTATGGTACCGATTGCCATACGTGCTGGGAGCGCGGAACAGCAGCAAGCAGCGGTGATGGATGGTTTGTCTCTTTTGCCTGCGGCTAAATTAAATATTACCGAATTGGATAAACAAAAAAATGTACAACAGACCAGGCAGACTAAATTAGTTACGCATCCTGTACGCTCTGGTATGCAGATTTATGCGAAAGATGGCGATTTGATTGTGACTGCTGCGGTAAGCCCGGGTGCCGAATTATTTTCTGATGGATGTATTCACGTATATGGAGCCTTGCGTGGCAGGGCTCTCGCGGGTGTGCAGGGAAATATGCAAGCAAGAATTTTTTGCCGCTCGCTGGAGGCTGAACTTGTATCCATCTCAGGGTATTATTTAACAAAAGAAGATATGCAAACGTTTACCGCAAAAGATGGGATGGTGCAAATCTTTCTGGAAAATGAAAAAGTTCGCATCGAGGCAATCTAATAAGGGGAATGAAAATGACGAAAACGATTGTGGTGACATCAGGTAAAGGTGGTGTGGGTAAAACAACAACCAGCGCATCTTTTGCTGTGGGATTGGCCTGCCGAGGTTTTAAAACAGTGGTCATCGATTTTGATATAGGTTTACGTAATCTTGATTTAATTATGGGATGTGAACGTCGTGTGGTATATGATTTTGTAAATGTTATCAGAAATGAAGCTAATCTAAATCAAGCATTGATACGTGATAAGCATGTTAAAGATTTATTTATTTTGCCTGCTTCACAAACACGAGATAAAGACGCTTTGACGTTAGAAGGTGTTGAAAAAATATTAAATGAATTAAGTAAAACATTTGATTATATTGTGTGTGATTCGCCAGCTGGAATAGAGCGAGGTGCACAACTGGCCATGTATTTTGCCGATAGTGCTATTGTCGTTACTAATCCGGAGGTTTCATCGGTGCGTGATTCAGATCGCATTTTAGGATTACTCTCCAGTAAAACTAAACGCGCCGAAGAAGGGCGTGAACCTATTTCTGAACATTTGTTATTGACTCGTTATTCAGCTAAACGTGTAGCTAGAGGTGATATGCTAAGTTTATCTGATGTCAATGAAATATTGGCGATTCCATTATTAGGTATTATTCCTGAGTCACAAGCTGTATTACGCGCTTCAAATGGCGGCGAACCTGTTATCATGGACGAAATGAGTGACGCCGGCCAAGCTTATGCAGATGCAGTGGCTCGTTTTTTTAGGTGAAAAAGTCCCGTTGCGCTTTGTTGAAGAAAAAAGTCATTGGTTGAAACGTTTATTTAAAATCAAGGAAATGGAGAATGTATGATGACGTTCACGGATAAACTCAATAAAATTATTCATTATTTTCAACGCCCGGAAAAAACGGCTAAACGTGCGAAAGATAGGTTACAAATTATTATTGCACACGAACGTAATGTACGCGATAAACCCGATTATTTACCCATGTTACAGAGAGATATACTCGATGTTATTGCAAAATACGTCAATATCAATAAAGATGATGTGAGGGTTGAGTTAGATCGCCAGGATGATTGTTCAATTCTGGAATTAAACGTGGTATTGCCACACGTAGAAACTGCTTGAGTCTTACTATCTTGTAAGACATCAACCCTATTTTTTGTAGGCTATTTTTTATACTTATTGCTAGGCAAAATTTGTAACTCATTGAATAATATAACTTTATTTGATTTTTAGGTGACAATTATTTATTAAAAAAATTATTTTTTATTTTAAATAAATACATTTAACTATCATGATTGTTATAATGTTTTTGCATCAAGGATGATGCTGGTTACTGAAAGGATTCTTGCAACCACTCCTCGTTTTGTATGCCCAGGGATGGATTTTTTA
>JABDBK010000068.1:0-6385 GCA_013288655.1 Gammaproteobacteria bacterium
GATGAGACTTGAACTTAATGGTTGTGATATTAGCCTAATCGACGATAATCACTTTACGAAATTCTGTGATGCACTTGCACAATGCAAAAGACTAGAGGCCCAAGAAATTAATTTTTACAACACCGGAAAATATTCTCTTCCTTTTAATCCATCTTCATTAACGGACGCGCGCTTTCTGAGGCTCTATGAGGCACTTGCAGAAAGCAGAGTGGATAAACTTTCCGGTGGTTATTCTTATCTGATCTTGCGTGTAGCAGATTTAGCTAAAAATCCTTTCGATTTAATAAAAATATTGACGCGTTTACCAGAGCATATGCACTTGGCCGTCATTCAAAGAAAAGATGCTGTCGGTAACAATGTATTACATTTAGCTGCACGAAAGCTTGAATCATTGAAGTACATATTGGAGCTTTTATCACCGGAAAGCCGGCAAATAGCAATGCAAACAATAAATGGAAGAGGCAAAAGTGTGTTACAGCTCATTGCTGAACGTTCTCTTTCAGACTTCAACGAAATATCGAAGCTTTTACCCACGGCAACATCAGAGTCTATGACTCAACGCTTAACTATTTGGCAATCGCAATCAGGTACACAGACAACAGAAACTAAAGAGCCTGAAAAAAATATCGAACCTAAATCAAAACCACCAGTATAGCTATTTATCCATTTTAATCTGCGCATGCGTTTCACGAATAAAAAAAGCAATCAAAATAGCTAAAGCAATACCAATAGGCATGATAGATAAAGCGAACTGATAAGCTTCTGGTGTATAAATTCTTACACCATCTATCATAGTACCTGCCCATCGCATATCTAATAATTTTCCAACGACAGGTTGAAATACATTACCACCCACCATCACAAAAAAGTTAGTAAGCGCAATGGCAGTCCCTGTTATTCCCATATGAGTTGCTTCTCTTGCGATAGCAAATACTAATATTTGCGCACTCGATGCAAGACCAAATGCAAAAAGCAATAAATATAATTGCATAGCTGAAAGGCCTGGAACATACAAAATCACGATAACAATAATAAGCGCAAAAATAGATGCTACCAAAATAGGTAAACGCCGCAAACGAATAGCATCCGATAACCAACCCCACAAAGGCCCGCCCACAGCCCAACCTAAAAAGATTAGCGAATTTGCATTGGCTGCTGCCACTTTTGAAAGACCATGCGATTGCTCCAGGTATTGAATACCCCATAATTCTGCAAAAGCAGACAATGAAAGATATAATAAAAGACCTATCAATCCATTCAACCAAATTTGGGGATTTTTTATTGCTCCCCATAAACCCAACAATAAACCGCGGAAATTTAATGATCGTGAGTGAAAAGGAGTTTCTTGCGATGCAGCATCCCGTACCATACTCCAAATCACAGCAGTTAAGATCACACCTATGGCAGCCGATGCATAGATCGTCACCTGCCAACCCAAGTGATCCACTAACTTACGCAACATAATATCGCCTATCATGGCACCCATCATACCTAAACAGGTAATGATGCCGGAAATAAGTGCGAAACGATGTGGCGGCAACCAAATGGTTGCGAGTTTTAAAGCGCCTACAAAAGCAAATGCTGAACCAAAACCTACTAAAAAACGCCCTGCTTCTGCAATATGCAAACTATAACCGCTTGCAAATAAATAAGTACCCACCGCACATAACATACAAGCAAATGTTAACAAACGTCGAGGACCATACCTATCCATAAGCAAACCCACCACAATTTGCAAAGGAACATAAGCATGATAATAATATGCTGAAAAAAGCCCGACTTCAGTGGCAGTCAAGTGATACATACGCATCAGTTCTTGCGTCATCACGCTAGGAGTGATACGCAACAAATATTCATAGCAATAATAAAGCGCGCCTAGACCACAAATAACCCAAGGCATGATCACTGAAGATTTAGTTTTGTTTTCCATTGATGCTGACTTTAAGGTATTTTCTATCATAATATGCACTCCTTTTTAGTGAGTCGCTACACCTGACGCCACGGCTGCTTCTGAGACAGCAGATGAAACCTTTATTTTTAAACGTTTGTCTAACAATTTAGGTAAAATATAGTCGGGCCCAAATGTTAAATGTTGTAAATTGAATGCCCTTAACACTTCTTCTGGCACAGGTTCGCGTGCTAAATCTTTAATCGCATGCACCGCTGCTAACTGCATCGCTTCATTAATACGTGAAGCACGCACATCTAATGCACCACGAAAAATATAGGGAAAACAAAGTGCATTATTGACTTGATTGGGGTAATCACTACGTCCTGTCGCCATAATCACATCATGACGCACGCTTTTAACAAGTTCAGGCGTTATCTCAGGAATAGGATTAGATAAGGCAAAAACAACAGGGTTTTTTGCCATGCTTTTAATCATCTCGACATTCACTACATTCGGACCTGATAAACCCACAAACACATCCGCATCTTGCATCGCATCGGCTAAGGTTTTTTTATGCGTTTTATTTGCAAAAAATCGTTTATATTCGTTTAAATCTTTTCTTTCATCATGAATGACGCCTTCGCGGTCCACCAGTAAAATATTTTCGACAGGTACGCCTAGCTTTATTAACATCTGCATACACGCGATACCTGCAGCACCCGCACCCGCAGAAACAATTTTTGCTTCTTTAAAATGTTTGCCTTGCAATTCCAGGGCATTCAACAAGCCAGCAGCCACAACGATAGCTGTTCCGTGTTGATCATCATGAAAAACAGGTATGGGTAATAATGCCTGGAGCGTTTTTTCGATCACAAAACATTCCGGCGATTTAATGTCCTCAAGGTTAATACCTCCAAACGTAGGAGAAATACGTACTACCGTATCAATAAAACCTTGCACATCCTCGCAATTGACTTCAATGTCAAAAACATCAATATCAGCAAAAATTTTGAATAAAATACTTTTTCCTTCCATGACAGGCTTGCTGGCCAAGGCACCCACTTGCCCTAAACCTAATACAGCCGTGCCATTGGTAATAACAGCTACTAAATTCCCTTTACTTGTATATGTGTAAGCCGCTTGCGGATTTTTCACGATTTCCAATACAGGTTCTGCTACACCTGGGGTATAACACAAGGACAAATCATCTTGCGTCAGAGCAGGTTTGGTAGATACTACACTGATTTTGCCAGGCGTTGGCAATGCATGGTAATCGAGGGCAAGCTTGTGTAAATGGTCTGTCATCACCGTCATACCTATATAGGTTTTGGTTGAAACCAATAAAAAACGCCACCTTTAGGATGGCGCGATTTAGTAGTCATCATTGCACACAAATCTTGTTACAAGAAAACACCTTTAACCTTTCTGATCGGCTTCTTTAGCAGATGGCTTACCTCTGCGGGCATATTTATGCTGGAAGCGTTCAACGCGGCCTGCGGTGTCGACGATCTTTTGTTTGCCAGTGTAAAATGGATGGCACATTGAGCAAACTTCGATCGATAAGTTCTCTTTATCAGTGGTTGAGCGTGTCAAAAAAGTATTGCCACAACTACAGGTTACCTTGATTTCTTTATAATCTGGATGGATACCCTGTTTCATAATTTAACCTCTCTTTAAAACATTCCTGAGTCGAATAGGTCGGTCATCATAGCTGAGTATAAAGGACGAATCAAGCCAAAATCACAGGTTAAATTCTGCAATAATGGGCGCATGGTCCGATGGCCGTTCTAGAGCACGAGGAATTTTATCGATATAGCAGCGTTCGCATTTTTCACTCAAGGCTTGGCTTACTAAAATATGATCAATACGCAAACCCATATTGCGCTTAAAGGCATTCATTCGATAATCCCACCAGGTATAGCTCTTTTCTGGCTGAACATGCAGGCGAAAACTGTCAACAAAGCCTACGGCTATTAAATCGTTCAAAGCCATGCGTTCTTTTTCGCTAAACAATACTTTCCCTTCCCATGCCGCTGGATCATAGACATCTTGCGGTTCAGGGGCTATATTAAAATCGCCCAATATAATCATATTAGGATGTTTTTTTAACTCCTCCACAAGAAATAAACGCAAATGATGCAGCCAGTTCAATTTATAAGCATATTTTTCTGAGTCTACACTTTCACCGTTCGGCACATAAAGATTAATCACACGAAGACCACCCACCGTAACACCCAAAACCCTACGTTGAGCATCATTGAAGCCAGGAATATCGGTCATAAGATCACAACAAGAACTACGGCTCAAGACAGCCATCCCATTGTATCTTTTTTGACCGCTATAACAGGCCTCATAACCGGCTTGCTTGATGATATCCACTGGAAAGTCGGGGTCTGTAAGTTTAGTTTCTTGAAGCGCTAACACATCAGGCTTATGCGCTGCCAACCATTCCAATACATGCGGCAAACGCACGCGTAAGGAATTAACGTTCCAGGTGGCTATTTTAAATGACATACCAATCTCCAATATAATAATTATGCGATTATTTTCCTGATTTTTTCACAAAAGGGAATCAATTTTGCGAAAGAAATAAACTGCCACTTAGGTTTTAACCGGGTTGTAATAAACCTCCCCTTATTTTAACCGGGTTAAAACATAATAATACTGCCCTACAAACACATTTGAAGATTAACGTAGTATAAAAAATAGCTATAATGCTCTATCTGATGTAATATAACCCCCTTTTAACTTTCCAGGTGGATAACGTGGCAGAACAACTTAGAAATATAGCAATTATTGCCCATGTGGATCATGGCAAAACGACACTGGTCGATAAACTTTTACAACAAACCGCAAGCCTTTCCAAAAAGACCACGAACACTGAGCGCGTCATGGACAGCAATGACCTTGAACGTGAGCGCGGTATTACCATTCTTGCTAAAAATACAGCCATTAAATGGGGCGATTATCGTATTAATATCGTAGATACCCCGGGACACGCTGATTTTGGCGGTGAAGTTGAGCGTATTTTGTCGATGGTAGATTCGGTTTTATTACTCGTTGACGCGGTCGATGGCCCTATGCCGCAAACACGTTTTGTCACACAAAAAGCTTTTGATAAAGGCTTAAATCCTATTGTTGTGATCAATAAAATTGATAGACCTGGGGCACGCCCTCATTGGGTTGTCGATCAAGTGTTTGATTTATTTGATAGGTTAGGCGCAACCGATAAGCAGCTCGATTTTCCTATTGTGTATACCTCTGCTTTATTAGGTTATGCAGTATTAGACCCTGATCAAAAATCAGAAAATATGTCAGTATTATTCGAGACGATAGTCAAACATGTTCCGCCTCCTCCTGTGGATTTACATGGCGCTTTTCAGATGCAAATCAGTACACTTGATTATTCAAGCTATGTGGGCATGATAGGTATTGGTCGTATACGCCGCGGTCAAGTTAAAACCAATATGCCGGTCACGATTATTGACACCGAAAATAAAACCCGTCAGGGACGCATTTTACAAGTACTCGAATATTTAGGTCTGGAACGAAGCGAAGTTCCTGTCGCAAATGCAGGCGATATCGTTGCAATCTCGGGTATTGAAACCTTAAACATTTCAGATACCTTGTGTGATCCAGGTTGCGTTGAAGCGCTCGCACCTTTGACTGTGGATGAACCCACGGTAAGCATGACATTTCAAGTTAACACATCGCCATTTGCAGGTTTAGATGGAAAGTATGTTACGAGTCGAAAGATTCGTGAACGATTAGAACAAGAACTTTTACATAATGTTGCATTACGCGTAGAAGATACTGCAGATCCCGATAAGTTTAGAGTGTCTGGACGAGGAGAACTGCATCTTTCCATTTTAATTGAAAACATGCGGCGTGAAGGTTTTGAGCTTGCTGTGTCACGCCCCGAAGTTATTATTAAAATTATTGATGGCGTGGAACATGAGCCTTTTGAAACAGTTACTATTGACGTGGATACGGCTTATCAAGGTGCCATCATCGAACAATTAGGGTCGCGTAAAGGCGAACTTAAAAATATGGTTCAAGATAATAAAGGCCGTGTTCGCTTGGATTATGTGATTCCATCACGTGCACTTATTGGTTTTCACACAGATTTCTTAACGATGACATCTGGCACGGGCTTATTGCATCACGTCTTTAGTCACTATGGACCTGTTGTGAAAGGGGATATTCCACATCGTATCAATGGCGTACTTATTTCCAATCAAGCAGGAGTGGCCTTGGCGTATGCTTTGTGGAATTTACAAGAGCGCGGCCGCATGTTGATAAGTCCTCAAACTGAAGTCTATGAAGGCATGATTGTGGGTATTCATACACGTGATAATGATTTAGTGGTCAATGTGATTAAAGGAAAACAATTAACGAATATTCGTGCTGCGGGTTCTGATGAAAATATTCTTTTGGTTCCGCCTATTTTAATGACTTTAGAACAAGCTCTGGAATTTATTGAAGATGATGAGC
>JABDBK010000068.1:6395-6668 GCA_013288655.1 Gammaproteobacteria bacterium
GAAAGAGGGCTTCGAAAGGTTAAATGTCAATCACTTCTGTCATGCCAGCATGACAGAAGTTAAACATAAGCACGCAAATCAACCCACACTTAATTTTTTAAAATTCTCTGTAAGATCATTTTTCTTGGTATTCTCCATCGGTGTTCCGAAAGGTCTCAAACATTTATAAGTGATAAATTATTAAGCTTTAAAGAACTAACAGATCTTTATACTGAAAATCGTGTTAAATTTAATAGATTGATCAGTTGGACAGTACATAAATTGATTAAAGAC
>JABDBK010000069.1 GCA_013288655.1 Gammaproteobacteria bacterium
TTTAAACATGTAGTTGTAATGTGTTTTTGAACTCATTAACCCGAGAAATTATATGATAAATAAACAATTTATACTTATAGAAGCCGCCCGCGCAGGCGATCTAAAAACCGTACAACAACTGTTAGCTATAAAAGAAACTAATATCAATGAACAAGATAGCAATGGCACTACCGCACTCATGGCGGCGACTGTTGGCAACCATGTAAATATAATGAAAATAAGGAAAATAGAACAAGGGCAGATGCAGTGATGATTACGGCATTAGCCAATGTATTAAATGTCACGTTGGTTCTCGTTAGAAGTGACCATGATAAACCTACTATTATTAAACAACCCAATGCCAAAGCAGAGTTATATTTAGGTTATGAAGCGGGTAATCATTACCAGTCATTGCAAGGTGTTTCACCGACTTTAAAAGCATAGGTTGACGGTATGAAAATTGAAACTCTTCCAAACGCTAAAATTCCTGTTAAGAAATGAGGAAATAGGTAAAATGTTTCGTAAACAAGATGGTATTGAAAAAAGTAAACCTCTGACAGAAAATTTTGTAAGAGAGCTTACTTCATTATTTGGGCCTATAGAACAAAAGCAAGATTGGCTCAATACTTATCGTTTTTCTAACGATGAAGAAATTTATCCGAAGCTTGTTCAACTAGATGCTAATATATCTCGTCACAAAGTTTCCGATAAAAGTACCACTGCTATTCTTATCGGCAATGGATATTTGCTTTCTATATTACCTCTCATAGCTGCTGATACTATTTTACTCTGTGATATTAGTCACGACTTATTAAACTGGATGCAGTTTCTTATTAGTTCTTATCTTGCTTGTGATAATGAAAAAGATTTTCTTGATATTTTAACAAATGATCAATCACCTTATCATAACACGGCAGGTCCATATGTGAAACTCGAATTAAAAAATGAAAAAGAGCAATTGAAAGAATATTATTATTTCGACGAAAATTACATAAAAAGGTGTAAAAGTGCTTTGGCTTCAAAAAAAATTGTGTATGTTCCAATGGATTTTTCAGATCATTTACACATGGAAAAATTGAAAGATTGTCTTATTAAATATGATAAAAAAATCAATTTCATGAATCTTACAAATGTATGGCAATGGATTGTAAGTAATGGAGAAACCTATAAAAGTTATAAGGATTCGCTTGTTTCATTACCTTATGATGAGTCACTTCATTTACTTTATTCCTCTAATTGTGGTCGTTATACCGGTCAGTATCCGACTTGTAGGAGCATGTGTCATACTATAAAAGAATATATTTATTCTAATGCAGCCTATGAAGAAGATGATATCATAAAGCATGATTGTCAGTTATTAGAAATGAAAGAAGAACCGCAACCGACAAGCACAGTTCCAGTCGCATCA
This sequence comes from Gammaproteobacteria bacterium, assembly GCA_013288655.1. Lineage (GTDB taxonomy): Bacteria > Pseudomonadota > Gammaproteobacteria > DSM-16500 > DSM-16500 > JABDBK01. The sequence continues at coordinate 1,388 of JABDBK010000069.1, forward strand.
ACGATAAATGACAGCATCGTAGTGCCGAGCATATCTAAGCAATTGCTCTCAGGCATTATAACGAATCCAACCGTAAAAAAAGAGAGTATGGAAGGTGAAAACCAATCATCTAAATCAACCTTAACATATAATACATAATTAATGGATATTTTAAATGAATGCAAGAGATCGACAAATTAGAGCAGAGCTTCATATAATCATTCATGCATTGCTCATTGAACTAGGTTATCCCATTAGTGAAGATTTACTTGGTCTGTGTGGTGCCTTTTCGGATTCTATTAGAAAAGCCTTTCATAATGGCCAACTATCGAAATGCAATGAGATCATTGCCTATATTGATAATGAGCTTAAATATGCCGATTTGACAAAGATACGAATAAGGTTAAAAAGTCAAAGTCGATATGCTGAAACTGAAGAAGATCAAATAATGATTGATACATTGGATTTCTTTGATCAAATTGCATATCAACAGACAAAATCAAATTCCAGTCGTTTATTTTGTCAACCTAGTGAGCTAAAGCAATCCATTTATAATGATGCAGGATCTATGAAGAAAGAATTGCCTAGTATCAGCAATTATGAAGAACTCTATCTTTATTTGAAACACTTATATGATCGAATTCCAACATTAGATATCAACTTATCTATTGCGATTGGTGGAAGTTATGTGCCAGATAGTTATGGTTATCATTTATTTATAGGCCATGCCATAGAGATCTGTTATGATCACTTAACGAAAAATTGGGTATTGGCAGATATCAATCAACTTCCCATACAAGAAAAACCGGCTTCATTTGAGAATATTTGCGGATTTGTTACTGATGCCATGAGTGTCATGCCGGATAAAAAACTTGAACTTTTTCATGTCGCATTATCTTCGTCTAGTCAGCATAAAGAGCTACTTCAGCAAATGTCAAAAAATGTAAAAGATAATGTAAAGTTGAGTGCGCCTTCTGATTCCACGGCAGGATTAGATACGTTTCAGATAAATCTATTACAAGAACTGAGTAAAGAAGGTCTTAAAGCAAATCACTTACGTAAGTGGCGAAGCAGCAACGGTAGTTATTTTACAGAAGTTCACAGTGAGGCTTTTAAATACTTAATAAAAAAGGAAAATCCTCTTTCATTTGAAGATGCGATTGAAGAAATTTCTGATGTAGATCGCCATCAAGTTGAGGGCATTACCCGTGGTTTGAAAAAACAAGATGTCATTGGATTGGATACCTTTCAAATTCTTGCATTAGAAGATTTAGCAAAATATAAGCTTACCTCAGACCATTTGCGAAGCTGGAAAAGCAATGCTACTGATCATTTTACGCATGTCCACTTCGATGCTCTTAAATTTTTATTAGAAAAGGGTATGCAACCCGATACGGCTATGAGTAAACTTAAAGGATTAAATGCAGATCAAGCAGAATCCATTGCTTGGTATAATAGATGGCCAGATGGCACACAAATTCAAATTACCTTAACTTCTACAGGAGTGGATACCTCTTTCCCTATGTTCAACACTTTAGATTCAAAGCAAGCGTATTCAGACGGTAATGCAACAAGCCAACCCCCCTTAAAGCAAACAAAACTTTTTTTCGGATAGTAAACTCAAAAAGGATCATTTGATATATCTGGTGAAAAATATCAGTCATTGAAATAGGTTGTAATGGATAATCAGTCACAATGAAACTTGACAAACATGTATTAATGCATAATATCTGATTTTTTCATCACTATTGAAGAATTAATAAATATGAAGGAAAATATAATTTGTTAGCTCGCATTCAAGAATATTTATCAGAACTTTACCCTTTAGACATGAGTCGAATTGTTAAAGAAGTCAATATAGGATTTGAACATGAAATTAATCCATACTATATATTAATACCAACTCTTATTGAAATCGTTTTACTTAAAATAAAAGGACACCAATTTCAACCCACCGGCGATTATATTCTTGACTTATTCACAAATAAGTTAAACAAAAAATCGAATCTAGCGCAAAATGTAATAGAAAATCCAAAAAAATGAATTAGAACCTAATAAAAAAATTCTTCTAAAAAAATTATTAAGTTGTTTCTTGTATGCTTGTATTTTGGCACCTATCGGTGAAGAGTTTGTTTTTAGAGGTTTAATGGCACCTGCTCTTAAAAAAAGTCTATCTTATTTAAGCTTAGATGAATCCTTTGCTCCAATGATGAGTAGTGTTATGTTCGGACTAGCTCATCCTTTTCCGAAAAAATTATCTATGATTTCTTTAGGTTTATTTTTGGAAAAAATAAATGAAAATAATAACGGAAGCTTATGGAGTAGCACATCTTATCATGTTAAAAACAATGTGATGTGTATGTTAAGTCCATTATGTATTTTATCAATGTTGATAATAACAATGTTTGTCATTAAATATTTGTGGAACCATGGTGAAATGCTAGAAAAAGAGTTATCTAAAAAATCAGGTTTTACATCTAAAACACTTTTAGGTGCCTTTCATGGAAGCTTATGGTCACTATTTGCATTACCACATGTCTTTCTTATGGATAAGTTTTTCCCTACTTTTCCCTCTGAATTATCTTTATCAACTAAAATGGCAGGCACAGTTGCATTGGGCGCTATTAGCGGAGCAATTAATTCAGGATTACATTTCTTTTCAGGAAGGAATAAAACGCCTTTAAAACAATATAATGCTTCTCGACAATTTAGGCCATAAAAGTTTTAGCATTTGAGTGAGATAAGCCCTTTGTCAATATCACCCCGTGCCGGTATCACTGCCATTGAATTAAGGATTTAATGGCAGTGATCCCGGCTTATACCGAAATAGACTTTTAATCTAGAAGCTTTTTAGGATTTAATTTAAATCTATATGTCAAGTCTGATACCAGTTATTTTAAAGAAAAATGGTGTAACGTCTTTAGAAATAAGCAAATAGTCTGTAGTCATAAGGCAAAAGAAGAGTAAAGTAAATGTATGAACCTTTCCTTACCGCCGTGCACAGCCTGAACAGTACAAATTATAATAATATCTCTGGCCAAATGTGTTGAACCATTTTTTCAATCAATTCAGATTTTGTTTTAACATTCAGTTTTCGTTTTATATTATTTAAATAATATTCTACGGTTCGCGAAGAAAGAGACATTTGTTGTCCTATTGATTTGATGGTTTTACTGGCAATTAATAAGCGAAGACATTTTATTTCCTGTTTTGAAAAATATATATCATTGACGTTAAATCCAGGCATAATATTTTTTGAATGTGGAATTAATCCTGTTTGAATGATTCGCTTCATCGAACTGGGCAGGCTTTCAGCCTCTTTAAAAATAGACGTATCCGTTAATGCAGATATTCCAAATACACCGATGATTTTATCTTTTAAATCAAAGACAGGAAATTTGAATGAAAGAGACGAAAATGCAAGATCATCTAAACGAAATGTTTGGCTTTCGTAAATGTTCATTCGTTTGGTATATAATAAGGTATTATTTTCCTCACTTAAAGCTTCAACTGTTTCTTTCTGGAAGATATCCGAAAAAGGAGTTCCTTTAAAGTCCCTATCAGAGTAATAGCCTCGATTGCCAGGAGTGTTGGTAAGACGAATAAAATGATTGGCATCTATATAAGTTGCATCAAACCTAACAAAATAAACCATGAGTGGCATCGCAAACAAACTACCAATAGTGGGAAATAACATTGGCGATTCATTTGGTTTGGTTAATCTAACACCATTTAAATAAGGCTGAACAATGAGATCAGGATGCGTATCAAAATTCATATTATTCCGTAGGTTATAAAAATATTGGTTATTATATAGACAAGTAAGTATACCGGAAAAAACCCTGTATTGCAAATTAATTAAACAGTTATTAATATATCGATATAATTATTTTCAAGGCGCGAACATGTCATAACTTATAGAAAACATAGCTTGGTCTTTATAAAAAGACCCATTACGAGAGGGTGGTAAAATGCAAAATCAAAGATTAAAGGTAAAAGAGTCAAAACAAGTAGATCCTAGTAAAAATAGGATCATCAAACCTAATGATCCTCGTATTCAGCAAGCACCAGAAGCTGGATTAACAAAACTGCCTCCTGAAATACCTACAGCGCTTTCTCCTTATCTTGAAAATCGCGATTTTGTAAACTTGTCTAGAAGCTGTGTCACGTTATATTCAGGAACTCATGAAAAGCGATCCCTTATACAATTGCTAAACGCAATTCTTCATGATGATCTGTCGACAATTTCTAAAGTTTTGGACACTTATCCACAATTATTATTTGCAATCCCTGAAGATTTTGGTATTAGACAAATAGGAAGTCACTACACCAGGTTACAGTATCTGACAGAAGGCGAATCAGTCTTTAGTATGACACAAAAATTAAATCTAGTGCATATAGTAGAAGTTATGTTCACTTATTTCTTTAACGAGTTAGTACGTGTACGAGAGTGTGATGAAAAAGGAGGAGCATCAGAACTAGAAAAATTATTTATCATGAAAGTTCCTACGCTAGAAGAACAAAAAGGGATACGGGAAAAATACATTCAGGACTTTTTGTCGGCACCTATTGCAGCAATTTTGGCAGATACAACTATACGAGTGGATGTTCGAAAAATTCCTGGAACAACATGTAGTTACGAAAAAATAATACGTTATACAAACTTTGATAAATGAATTGCTGAAGCCTAAATTCCTTAAGGATTGCATCGATACAAAACAATTACTTATCGCATCCTTGTGGGCTTACTGTAGACATTTTAACCCACATCAATGCTCTCATCATGAAGAGGCTTATATATATTTAGTGATCGGATTTATCCAAAGCTTACAAGACCCTCAACTTGGAAAAATGTTATGCCAGGGTCTTGATGATGTAATGATGCGTAATGTACCTATAAGCGACAGAGCAGCCCGTTTGGAAGTTGAAGGTGGTCAGCATTTTTATCGATTAAGAAATGAGTCTGATTTGGTTTTTAATCGTGTCATGTTTCCGCTAATGCCATATGCGGCGGTTTTTATGAAAAAGTCATTGGAAAAATATATCGAAGAACAATCATGTACAGTTTCATTCTTAAGTAAGAAATGCCATGGTTTATTACCGCAACCACAAATCCGCATGGATGAAGATACAGAAGAAATAAGACATCAAGAGGAAGAAGTGAAGCGTGAAACACCATCGCAATCTCGGTTTTGATGTGTGATCTCTTGATTGAGTAGAGAGATAAAAAAAATTGCGGCGCTATCCGATTT
>JABDBK010000070.1 GCA_013288655.1 Gammaproteobacteria bacterium
GTAATTTATTTATTCGAGATATTAATTGCTGGTTGCCATTTTTTTCTGCTATTTCTTTTAGCCATAAAAATACATCTGTTACTAGGGATTCTGTATGATAAATAAACTTTGTTAATATTGATGCGATATCCATAAAATTATTGATGGTTATCAATTCAGAGAAAGACAAAATTGTTTGATATTGTTTTTCTGATAAAGGATTTCTTTTTATAGCTTGTGGCGTTTGAGGTGTTTTAAACAATACATTTTTATTAATAAGCTTTTCAATATCATCTAGCAAAGGAAAGTCTAAGATAAGGTGAAGCCTTCCACAATCAGAAAAGCATGCTACACTATGGGTTTTTCTAGCATCTATAAACCATACTTCCCCTTTACCTAACGTGTAAACATTTTGTTCTTCTGCATAAAAACAAGACTGATCTGTTATAAGCGGTATATGAAATCGTAAAAATGCTTGTTTTGTTTCTAAATAATCCCTATGTGGTAATATAATGCTATCTTGCGCAAGAAGTGCTACACGCACATATTTTACTAACTCTAAATTAAAATATTCATTTAAGGTTGAAGCAAGTATAGGCAGTCTTTTTACAAGATCTGTAGGTTTTGCAGAACCTTCATAAGACTTAATTATTAAATCCTCACTTTTTCCGGTTTCATTCCATAAAGCTAACGATAACCAAGAACCGCAAATAAATTCTTGATAAACACTTTTTAACTCTAATTTGCAAATATTAGCTAATTCTGAGTCTAAGCATGGAATATTAAGATCTATATAGCCAATTTTTGTTGTTGTATCCATTCGGAATTCTCTTCTGGGGATGTTTCTTTTTCTAAAGAATCAAAAAAGCCAATCCATAATTGCCATATTGCTGCCGCGTTTTTAATAACCTGTTCCTCTTCAAAAGAGGAGGTAAAGATTTTTTCTCCCAAAGCACTTAATGCACTACCAACACTTTCAACATGATTAGGTTCTTGTTGACAGTGAATATCAACCCATTCTATATACTTAACCTTTTTTAAGTTTGTAACACTATGCCCAATTGCAGAAACCATAGCCAAATCCGCAACTTCAGTACCAAAAACAAATCCTAGCCCAGCCAGATGACCATCTTGAATTGATTTCTTGTAACCATTAACTAAATCTCTAGTCGCTGGCAGTGGGGGCCTATTAACAAAAGTATCTTGCCCAAAACCCAAGCCAACCATAGATTTAATATAAATATCTTGATGGGCTCTTTCGGGATCTCCCTCGCCAAGTTCTTGCCATAATATTTTTGATATAAACGTTTGCACCGATAAGGAGGGTAAAATAGAAATTAATTGAGACAAAAAAACTGGGAAATGGTGTAAAGGATGAAACCATTGTCCTAAGATAGTCGTTACTTGTTCGTTTGATAATTCATGACTACGCATTTTTTTCAAAAAAGAATGAGAAATTAATTGCTTACGAAGTGGTTGGTGATTTAATTGAAGAAGTAAATCTTTATACATGTTGTACCTCCTGTATCAGTGATATAGTGATGTTGTATGTTTCTTTAGCGCTTGTCAAGGCAATAACGTCCTTTCCAATAGTGCACTACATATTTTGGCACTTGTCAAGCAATTCTTGGCATCGTAACTTCGGTTGAAAGGTTGTGTAAACTGAACAACTTAACTAGTGGGTTAAATTATCCAAGCTAAAGAAATGTCTGATATTCAAATAAGGTTAATTAACTTAATACATTTAAAAACTAGCAAAAGCGTCTTTTTACCTGCCGATATTTTGGAGTTTTAGGGAAACGTTTTATTAAGTGGAAATGAACTTATGGCACTCAAAAGGAGAAGAGCGGGTTCTGTCGCAATTAATTGAAATGGCAGCTAAAAACAGTGATCGTATTTATCCTAGACAAGACTACGCTGCTAAAACATATAATTGCTCGAATGCATATGAGTTTTTAGCGTCAATATGCTGACCTTTTTTCAGTATTTGGCAAAGTTCAATGCCTAATAGTGTTGCTTCCGCAGAATGAGAAGCTTTAAATCCCATCATGGAATGTGTAATTCTTTTAATATCGCGATGATCTTGTTCAATAATATTGTTCAGATATTTGATTTTTGATTTGGCGAATTTTTATTTGCATCACAGAAAATCCTAGTAAAGTAAGAATGGTAATTTGAAAATTACTGGCATTTAATCCAGCAAGATTAGCGCCACTCTTATCAATCGTTACCTTTTCACGGATCCCACTTGACCCTATAGACTTAGTAAAAAGTGCTTTAGAAGCAGCTTCACCAGGTTTTGGCGACAACATGCTGTTTATGGTATCACCATCTTTATCAACAGCGCGATAGAGATAATTCCATGTGCCTTTAACTTTGATGTACGTCTCATCCATACGCCAACTTATTCCTGTTTGATGTTTAAATTTCTTTCTGAACTTCTCTTCATAACAAAGGCGCGTAGTAAATAACCCAACGATTAATAGTGGAGTGGTCAACGCCGGTACCACGCTCTAACATCATTTCTTCGATATTACGATAACTTAGAGAACAGGATTGCACCACATCAGCTCTTTTTTCGCGGCAGGACCAAAACTAGTGCTGAAGCGTATTGCAAGTTAGATAACATTTAAATTGAAGCTGCGCATTTGAAATGTATCTCGGCACGAGGCGTAAAAACTCATATGCATTCGAGCTATTTTATGTTTTAGCAGCGTAGTCTTGTCTAGGATAAATACGATCACTGTTTTTAGCTGCCATTTCAATTAATTGCGACAGAACTTGCCTCAGTCACATAAGGATACAAATCTTTTTTCTATTAATACGTGTGGGTGAATCTGTTAATAGAGTAGTAGTTGCTGCTGGATGCCCCCTTTTTAAAGTAGTACTGGCGCTACTAAAAGTAAGCAGAGGAACGCGATCATGAAGGTCGTCTGAAGAAGATAAAGGCAATTCTTTCACAGTGCTATCTCCTGGGTGTGCAGAAGATAATGATCCCCTATCGTCAGCTCTTTCTCCAGCTATAATCTCATCCAGATTTTTGAGGGTTGTAGCACTAGAATGTGTAGGATTGCCTACAATTTCTATAGTCGAACGATGGGCACCTAGAGTAGTAGGCATCTCAAGTACAAGCGCGGCTGAGGGTTCTATCACGCTTACGTCAACAACTGACTCAATAGACAGCGTACGAGGAGGAGTGGGCAATAACCAATTTTTTATTTTCTTGAACCAATAGCCAACCAAAAAACCTCCCCATAATAGCCGCCCAAGTCCAAGCGATATACACACCCCCATTAATCCAAGATTACCGGGAAAAGCAAGTAAATAAGCTAAGCCTAAGGTCGAACCAAGAATAGCTAACCCCGATTTCATAGCAAGGGAGGTATCTTTAAAAGCACCTTCAATAGTTCCCCCAGCAATAGTTCTAAAAGATTGGCATATTTGTGAAACACCCATGACTATAAATATAGACTTAGTCATCATCACAACTTGTTCATTTTCAGGATTTTCTACCTCAATAAGAGAGCTCATCAATCTTCTAGGGAAACCAGACATAATTGTGCAAATCAGCAAGGACACTCCTCCGCCCAATACAATACAAGCCGTACCAATTTTTTTCGCATTTTGAATTCTATTTGCTCCGGTTTCTCTTCCTACTAAAATTACAGCTGCCTGATTAAATCCAAAGATAGGAATATTCACAAATAGAAAAATTTGTGTAGCAATTTGAAAAGCTGAGAGCGCATTTGAGCTAATTTTACCGACAAAAGCAGAATAACCTAAAAAAATTAAAGATTCACCACACGTTTGTATCAAGAGAGGAATACCTAAGGAAAATAATTCTTTCAACACTGCTCTGACTTCTGAAAATTCGCTCCATAAGTCAAATTCATAATCTCTATAACGAGAATTATATTTCAAATAAAGGGAAAAAAATATGACATCAAGCCAATTAGTAATAGATTGTGCATAACCGACACCAGCCATACCCATTTTTCTTTCGTTTATCAAGAAATATTCAAGCAAAGTGTTTGTTATATTATCAAAAGACATTAAAACATTGGGTGCTTTGATATCAGTAACACCAAATGCAATTTGTTGTAGATGTTGAATTAAAAAGAGGGCTGGTATGCCCCAAGAGAAAGCAATAAAATATTCCTCCGTACTATCAAGAAGTTCTTCTGGTTGTTGAAGAACCTTTAAAATTTCTCGACTACACAATGCACTCGTGATGGCAAATGGAGACAAAATCAAAGCAAGAACGATCCCACTTTTTCTAGTTTGTCGAATCTTAGCAATTGCCAATGTAGGAGTAATTTCTTTTGCACCATAAGCATTACTCACTACTCTGCAAGCAACGCCTAACATTGAACATCCAGGCGAGGTAATCAAATCTTGGTAAACGGCTATCAAGGCTGCTGCAGACAAAGACCTATTTCCCAAAATAATAATACCAAGAAACCTAGCAGTGATGCTGATAGAAGGGTAAAGAGTATTCAATGCAGTATAGTAACTAATTTCCTTCAGCATTTTCAAATCAATACAATAATTATTTTCCCTCAAAGAATGATCTTGAGGTAACAACACTTGACTTTGTTCTGTTTGTTCTTTTCTTGTTTTCTCTTCTTGCCCGCTTTGCTCTGTTGAGTGACTATGTGATCTAAGATTTTGATATTGATATAACATAACAATAATTCCATTTTTCAGGTAATTGAGTAGTACTACCTCCCTCGTGAGTGAGAGATAGCCCCTCACAGGATTCTTCAAAAACTGATTCAATATACAGAACTAAGTATTTTGATTGATACTAACTGTTAAGTAGGCGCCAGCTTAGTGGCACACTTCTCGTCAACCATAAAATTATTTTGTCTAATAGTCAAATAATTTTTGAAACAGGGTGAGGCAATATGGTTCTGCCGCGAAAAAAGAGCTGAATTGGACCACATCAGCTCTTTTTTCGCGGCAGAACCTATTATATATCCCACCCTTTGTTACATTTTGGGAGATGCTGCTTTATTCAATCTTTTGGGTTCATCTGGTAACACAGATGGTCTTATATGCAAGACAACTCACAACAATGACGAACGGCTGCAGCCATTATGAATGAACTTCGACAATAGGCTTGAATTTTTTAATTGAATTCAGTATCGTGCTAATAGGCATACCCAATGGTTAAGAATGTCTATCTGCCTTTGCTTTATAAGTTTTCAATAGGTATAAATGTTATGAATGAAAATCTAAAATCATATCCATTAAGTACCGCACAACAGCGATTCTGGCTGATGACAAAATTTCATTGTTATGATGATTTGTATAATATGTCCCTTGGAATTGTCATTCATGCTAACCTTGACCTTCTAAAATTAGAAGGTGCTTTAAATTCTCTGGTTCTACAGCAACCCTCGCTACGAACGACAATTCACGAAAGTGATGGGGAAGTTTTTCAACAGGTCAAAACAAATATAACTAACTTTCAATTAAGATTTATTGATAATGTTAATAACTCAAAAGGACCTCTTGAAAAAATACTGAACGCTGAGATACAAATTAAATTTAATTTTGAAGATGGGCCTCTATGGAGACTTAGCGTTATAAAAATTTCCGAAAATAAATATTATTTATTCCTGGTTATGCATCATGTTATTAGCGACTCCTGGAGTTTCGAAATTTTTTTTAAAGAGCTTTCAAAAATTTATCTTGGAAACAATAAAAAAAATAGTACCAACTATTTTTATACTACCTTTATACCAAATGAAATAAAAAAAATGGAGGAAATAAGTTTCAAAGAAAAGGCTATTAACTTTTGGGGACAACATTTGAAAAATGCCGTAACAACACTTGACTTACCATTTGATACAAACAAATCACGCGATGTTGAAAATAAGGACCAAATCTATAGTCATATTATTAAGTCTGATTCTTATCAAAAAGTACTATCATGTGCAAGAAATCTAAACTGTAGTATTTTCAATATTTTACTAAGCGCATACGCCATTCTATTATATCAACTTACAAGATCTCCGAATTTTGTTATTGGCACCATGGTCGCTGGACGATTCTCTGTTGAGGAAAACCATGTTATTGGATGCTTTGCTAACACTCTTCCCATATCTTTTAAATTATCTCCCGAAAACTGCGATATTATTGAATACGTTAAAAATTTACTCCTTGATGTTCTCGATTACCAAGAATTGCCCCTTCAAGATATTGTAAATGCTTATCGTGCTAGCAGCGGCGCATCTACTACGGAATTATTCCAAACATTGTTCGTTTTCCAAAACAGCCTTGGATCTTTTGATAAAATTTTTGGTGCTGAAAATTCTTTTGTTGATGCAAACGATTATGTGCGAACGAAATCAGAATTCTCATTATTCATACTATTAAGGGAGTCGAACAATAATCTACACTTTAACGCCCACTATAATGGAAACCAATTTTCAGAGGAAATGATTGCTGCTATATGTACCGATTATCAAAAAATACTGGAATCATTGGTTGAATCGC
>JABDBK010000071.1:0-5131 GCA_013288655.1 Gammaproteobacteria bacterium
AATGGAATTAGAGAATACCGTAGTTTTCAACCCTCACTGACTCAAAATCAAAATGGATTTTTTGGATGTGTAGGAAGTCATTGTGGTCGTCAAGTAAATGATAGAGATAAACCCATTCAAGAAGGACTTATCAGTAATTCTAAGTGCATCCAAGACGGATCTACTATACGGTGTCAATCTTGACATAATATATGCGAGGCCGATGGGATCAAATCTGGCTAACGGCTTTTGTGCTGCTTACGTTGTTTAACTTGTAGAGTTGTACACAAATTATAAATAATGCCAATAGCGACTCTTAGATAAATTATTAGTTTTTACCGTTAAAAATGGAGAAAATACAATAAATCGAATAACAAGATCCATGGATTATTTGTTTAGCCGTTAGCCGGATTTGAACACCCTCTTACCTTTATAAAGTATATGAATGGATCGGCAGCAATGTCGATCTCTTACTCGACTACTACACATCAAAAACTATTTCTTTTGTCTCATCGACAACAAACCGGTCATCTCAGAAGCGTTGTCAGTTTGTGGCGCAGGTTTTGCTTCTACCCATTGCGATAATTTTTGTGATTGCTTCTTCTCTGTTTCTTCCTTTTTTTCAAGATCTTTAATAACATCAGGTAAGTATTTTAAAGTAGCATAGTATTCTATTACTTCCCGATCATCCTTCCTAATTCGTAAGTTTTCTGCGTCAGCGTCAGCACCGTAACTGCTTTCTGGTTCACCAAATTTTTTCAAGTTTGATAAACATGTTCTAGCCTCGTGAAGTGCAACAGCTATACCCGCCTCCATTGCTCTTGAAAGCCATTGTTCTCTTAGTGTTTTTTCATGAGCCTCCATTTCTTCAAGCGCTTCTGTGGTCATTCTTTGGGTTGGGTCTTTTCTGAAAAATAAACATATATTAAACATATTATTAGCCTCGTTGGTAACTATTCCCGCTAAGTCTTAACGGTACCAAATAACTGAATGTGGGGCATTATGTCACGAAATAGAATAAAAATCAAACAAAAATACACGTTTCCGATATTTATCGGACGAAAAATAAGAAGGCATAAGAAGGTGTCAGAGCTGACAAACAGACTTAAATTAAATTCTAAAAAAACCTAATTTGTCAATATCATATTTGTCATGTCTGACCCCGAAGATGCTTCTTAAAAAAAGATGAAGAAAATCAATCAAATATCCATTAGAACCTATTTCTATGGTGTTGGTTTGGATGAGTTGACTGATGCTGTTAGTACTTCCGGTATCATAGATATAAGACCCGCAGCATATCCAAAGAAATGCCCAAGATAACCAGATGCTACGCGACGTGTTAGTTGTTGATTGTCATTATCCATGGCTATAGCTGCAATCGCAAATCCAATCGCATTTTGTGTCTGAACATGTCCTGCTCGTACTCTAGCTGGATCTGAACTTGAGATCTCATAAATACCAACCAAGTACCCACTAATAAATCCTGTCCCAAAGCTGCAAATTACATCGGCATTACGGAAAAAACGTGCTTGCATAATAAAACCTCATTAATAATTTTTATAAAATAACTTCTTTCATTCAAATACTGGTTTTGTCATTGTTGATTGACCCTATTTCAAAAACGCATCAGTCTATTCCTAATTTTATAGCAGTACAAGTAACTGATTTAGATTATTTTACAGGTCTACATAAATGAAAGTAATAGTATAGAACATCCTTTTCTTTTATACTTAAGCTCGATGAGTCTTATCAATATACTGGATAGAATAGTTTTAATTTGGATCTGAAGTATAAAGCTTTTCGTTATCTAATAAGGAGCATGGATGTTAGTTTTTAAAAAGTTTAAGTTATTTTTTCTCTTTTCATTCTTTATTTTTTTTATGGCACCTGTTTTTGCTAATAAATGCATTGATCATTTTGATGATCACAAATCTGAAAAAGTCTTATTTTTTAATGGTTGCCAATTAGCGGATAAAGATTTAAACATAATTGTTAATTTTACCAATCAACATCCAGGTATAGAACGATTATTTCTAGATAATAATAATTTAACAGATAAAAGTGTGAAACAATTAAGTTTATTAAATAATTCAGTCAAAGAAATTTATCTATCTAAAAATAAAATACAAGGTAAAACATTGGCAAGTTTGCGTAACCTTGAAATAGAAGTTTTTTTCATCGAAGGCAATCCGATCGATAGCGCCGGAATTAATAACTTGATGCTAAATAAGCACATTAAAAGTCTTTATATTGGTAGCGACACACTTGATGATGGATTTATAAGCAGCGTGATTAATCGAAGTTTTGATATACTAGGAATCGAGGGCAATCATATTTCCAGAGCAGCTTGGAAACAAATTGCTGAATCTTCTAGAGCAATGCTATTACTTGCCAGTAGTGAAGCGGTTGGGGATGACTTTGCGGAGAAAATAGCAAAAAATAACTATATTAAAGTATTATATTTAAAAAATAATGCCATTTCAGCTCATGGATTTACATTAATATTTAGTAATCCTCATATTCACGGCTTAGAAACCTCGGAACTTAATGATTCCTCAACATTTTTAGAACCATTAGCTAATAGCCTTTATTTAAAATCATTGTTTATAAATCCGGAAAAAGATGTCATATTGAATGCGTCGATTGGAAAGTACATAGAAAGAAATACATCTTTAGAAGCATTACTATTATTTCCAGATGGAACTCATCGATTTGTTTTAGATGCTGATTTTGCTGATGGCATCAGTAAAACTCATTTAACCAAGCTCTTTGTTTTAATAAGAGGGTGTCATAAGAGGGTGTCAGAGCTGACAAACAGACTTAAATTAAATTCTAAAAAAACCTAATTTATCAATATCAAAAGTCTATTTGTCATGTCTGACCCCGAAGATGCGATGGCTAGATAAATTTAAACACTTCATTACATAATGCACGAGCATCAGAAACCGTTGCTACTGTATTATCAAAACCTGATTGAAATACTGAATATAGTGAGCTACCCGTTCCGATTCTAGGATGAAGTCCCATAATAAGCGACATATGCATTTTTTCGCGACATTCTTCTATGATAGAATCAAATTTTTCTTGTGTAAGTGGAGCAGTCATAGACTTGCTTATAATAAAATTAGAAAACTGAACATAATCCATTAATTTTTTAAAATTATTAGAATTAAGAATACCCTGATTTTTGAGATACTCCATTACTTGTAATGTTGAATAAGAATATTTTATATTGTTAGTTAAAAGCTTTAAATTCGTACTTGTAAATACTTCAGTGTCTTTAATTAAATCTATATTTTGAAAATATTTTACTGCTAATTTTTCATTAGCGAGAATGGTTGTTATTACCATTTCTTTGTCATTTGAAGCAAATTGAATTTGGTTAAATTCATTAACGTAAACGCCTAAAATTTCAAATAACTTAATTTGCTGATTAATTAATTGTATTGTGTAATTAATTACAGCATCTTTGGTAATAGGTAACGCACTTGAATCATTTTTTGCTGTCAAACCTAATAAACCTTGCTGCTCATGTTTAAGTATTCCTCCAAAACCATCTTCCCAATAATAAACCTCATTATTGATAATACCGTCTGTGCTTCCAGAAGCTGCAGAAGAATCACCAACTCTACGATTTTGCGGGCATGGATGACGAAACAATTTTCGAACTGCTTCAATACTACCCCATACTTCATTTCGTGAAAATATTAGTGTAGACCTAGTTAGCAAACCAGGAAGAATCTCCGGTAACGAGCCGGGAGATACCATTGTTTTATATGCATTAATTATAAGAGAAGACGACTCTATTTCATCCGATAAACTTTCCACAATTTCTTCAAAAGGAAATTGAAGATAACCCTCAAGAATTCTCTTTTGGGTTTCATTAATAGCAGGGATTACTGAATTCGTGTTACTTTGAGCAAACATACTGATACCTCGTTATATGCCAAATTTTATACGTATTGTATTATAAATGTCCACATAGATATGTCAATATAAACTTATTCTCAATGACATAATATTATGATAATAAGGGAATTTTTAGTTTCCGTATAACTTATATTTTTCAGTAGTTGACGGCCAAATAACGAGTATGATGATCTCATCAGTCTATTCCTAATTTTACAATAGTATAAAAAACTGATTTAGATCATTTTACAGATCGATATAAACGTATCGTCCTATAGTAACTGAATGAAAGTAATAGTATTGAACATCCCTTTCTTTTATACTTAAGCTCGATAAGTTTTATCAATATACTGGATAGAATAGTTTTATTTTGGATCTGAAGTATAAAACTTTTCATTATCTAATAAGGAGTATGGATGTTAGTTTTTAAAAAGTTTAAGTTATTTTTTCTCTTCTCAATCTTTATTTTTTTTATGACACCTGTTTTTGCCAATGAATGCATTGATCATTTTGATGAGCACACATCTGAAGAAGTCTTATTTTTTAATGGTTGCCAATTAGCGGATAAAGATTTAAACATAATTGTTAATTTTACCAATCAACATCCAGGTATAGAACGATTATTTCTAGATAATAATAATTTAACAGATAAAAGTGTGAAACAATTAAGTTTATTAAATAATTCAGTCAAAGAAATTTATCTATCTAAAAATAAAATACAAGGTAAAACATTGGCAAGTTTGCGTAACCTTGAAATAGAAGTTTTTTTCATCGAAGGCAATCCGATCGATAGCGCCGGAATTAATAACTTGATGCTAAATAAGCACATTAAAAGTCTTTATATTGGTAGCGACACACTTGATGATGGATTTATAAGCAGCGTGATTAATCGAAGTTTTGATATACTAGGAATCGAGGGCAATCATATTTCCAGAGCAGCTTGGAAACAAATTGCTGAATCTTCTAGAGCAATGCTATTACTTGCCAGTAGTGAAGCGGTTGGGGATGACTTTGCGGAGAAAATAGCAAAAAATAACTATATTAAAGTATTATATTTAAAAAATAATGCCATTTCAGCTCATGGATTTACATTAATATTTAGTAATCCTCATATTCACGGCTTAGAAACCTCGGAACTTAATGATTCCTCAACATTTTTAGAACCATTAGCTAATAGCCTTTATTTAAAATCATTGTTTATAAATCCGGAAAAAGATGTCATATTGAATGCGTCGATTGGAAA
>JABDBK010000071.1:5231-6384 GCA_013288655.1 Gammaproteobacteria bacterium
TCAACATTTTTAGAACCATTAGCTAATAGCCTTTATTTAAAATCATTGTTTATAAATCCGGAAAAAGATGTCATATTGAATGCGTCGATTGGAAAATACATAGAAAGAAATACATCTTTAGAAGCATTACTATTATTTCCAGATGGAACTCATCGATTTGTTTTAGATGCTGATTTTGCTGATGGCGTCAGTAAAACTCATTTAACCAAGCTCTTTGTTTTTGGCTATGAGATAGATGATGCAGCTGCGATTGCACTAGCACATAGCAGACATCTAAACTATATAGACATAGAAAATGGCCAAATAGGTAATGAGGGTGCAATTGCTTTAGCACATAGTCAATCTCTAGTAGATCTAAACATAGCTGATAATAAAATCTCTGACCAAGGTGCGCTGGCTTTTATTAATAATGAACATTTAGAGTCATTAGACCTTAGTTATAATCCTATTAGCAAATCAGCCGCAGAAAAATTGCTAGCAAATTCAAAAATTAAAAATATCAAGATAGATCTTGATAATGAGATGACTTCAAGAAAATTTAATAAAAAATATAATCATGGCTTGTTATTACATAATCAGAAGTTAACCGGACGTGCATGAAAAGCATAAGAGGGTGTCACATAAGAGGGTGTCAGAGCTGACAAACAGACTTAAATTAAATTCTAAAAAAACCTAATTTGTCAATATCAAAAGTCTATTTGTCATGTTTGACCCCGAAGATCTTAAACGGTTATTTAAAATCATTATAAACAACTCAAGGAAGATGCAGAAATAAGGGCTGGTGGGCACGTCGCTGAGAAGCGCCCACCCTGCATTAACTTATTCTAAAGTTTGTACCCAATAACCAGGAACTAATGTCCAAGCTGTGCAACTACCATCTCCAGCAACCTCAGTACATGACCAATAGCTATCAACCCATGCCACACCTTCTTTTCTATTTTCATATTTACAAACTTCATGTGAAGCAATCCAGGTATTACCTTTCCAGCTTCCTTCTACTGTGGTGCAGATTGCTTTAGGTGCAGGCGAGGTGATAACGCGTTTTTCTACGACTGTAGTGGTTTGTGCTTGTATACCGAAAGAAACGAATAAAGACACTAAACCTATGCCAAGAGCTGATAAATGAAAACGTGACATATAAAAATCTCCTTTT
>JABDBK010000072.1:0-2564 GCA_013288655.1 Gammaproteobacteria bacterium
ATTGATACAATTTACTATCTTCTGTCAGTAGATTTTTAACCAAATGTATCAAACTTTCTTGTAACTCTTTTTTCCAGCTCATAGTTTGATAAAGAAAAATTTTTCCATGTGAAATAGCCTCCGATAAACTTTGATCTCCTGTGACCATGACAAATTCATGAGAAGCTTTCATGAGTTTGCCCATGGTATCAGGTGTAAAGGGAAATCCATTGATCAAACGTATTTTTTTCCCACTTCCTTCGCTGTGCTTCGAACAAATCATTTCTCCTTTGCTATCTTTTTCCCAAAACTCTACTTGATAACCCTGATTCGAACAATATGCACATATCTCGCTAATATCGAGAGATTTAAGTGGTAAAACAAAATCTATCACTTCTGTCTCTGGAGAGACCAAACCGAGGCTGCTTTGAATAAACACAAGCGGATTTACTTGAGATTTTGCTTCTCCGTATTCCATGTGATTATAATACCCAAAAAATAATGCCTTATTCTTCGTTACTTCTAGTAGTAATAAATCGCGACAGGCCTTATCTGCATCTGTAATATCCGATAGAGCTTTATGATTATTCGAAGCGTTCGTTTCCTGAGTACAGAAAATTCCCAAGTGTGTTTTAGCCAATCCTGAACACATCGGAACACATCGTGATTCAAGATCGCTTGATAGGCGGACAGGCAAATCATATTCACTTGCCACAAAAAATTTTTGATCTGTTGCTTTATTAAGTATGGTATTACATTCTTTTGTCCGAGTTAAAAATGAGTTTGGGAAAAATACTACACCGTCTGCTTTATTCAAGGTCTTAGAGAGTTCTGTTGAATCTTCGCGATAAAAAGAATCGTGCTTAAACTTTGACAAGAAAGTTATCTTCAAATCATCAAATAGGTGAATCGTTGCTTCTCTGTTGATCGGGTCTGTCATCAGGACTGCTGTAATATCTAAAGAGTCGCCATACTGCTCTTTCATACTTTTTATTAACTTGGCCGCAGCACTGGCATCTCCCATTGTGCCCATTGTGGCATAAGTAAAGAATACTAGTTTTTTTGGTTTATCTAATTTCGTTTCAGGCAGTCTGTGCATGATCTTGCCCCCTATTTTGTTCATATATTGTTATTATTGTAGCATAAAGGTTAGTTTTTATATAAAAATGCAGACCTTTATGCTTTTGATTTTACACATAATATGATAATCACATACTATGAGTTCGGCTCGTCAATGCGAGCTTCGTCGATAATTTTTCATAATAAAATGGTTCTAATTGCTTGATGATACAGTGGCTATGGGTGCTATCACATTGAGGCGTATCACTATTGATTGTATTGGATAATTTATTTTAAAAAGAAAAATATACCAACAAAAATACCAACATTTTCAATGCATTATCTCTCTCTACATTTGTCACTATATTAGGATGCATTATAATATCATTATATGATATTTATTGCATTTATACTATAATGTTTGTTATAGTTAAATATTAATTAATAGCTTAATATGATATTATATGCGCTTAAAGTATAATGACAATCAAGCGGGTCTCGGGCAGGCGGAAAGGCATGTTCTTGATATCTTAAGTCAGTTGGGAAAGCCCGTTATCCACACCGATGATTTAGAGCGGGCGCTAGGATTCTCAAGGCCAATAGCCAATTTAATGCTTTCTAGGCTTTGTAAAAAAGGTTGGTTACAACGATTACTGCCTGGAAGTTATCGGATTGTGCCATTAGGGTCGCAAAGTGCAAACCCAGTTCCTGAAGATGCTTGGGCTATTGCAGCTGATTTGTTTGCTCCTTGTTATATTTCCGGTTGGACAGCGGCTGAACATTGGGAGTTGACAGAGCAAATATTTAATTCAACAGTTGTGTTTACAGCGAAAAAGCAGAGGCAGAAAGAGCTCTTGGTTGCTGGTTTGAAATATAGAATTAAAAAAATTGCACTTGACGATATTTTTGGGATAAAAAAGATTTGGTCTAACAATACGCAAATACAGATTGCCGATATTCATCGAACGATCATAGATGCATTAGATGATCCAGAAAGCGCTGGGGGTGGACGGCATACTCTGGATATTGTTAAAGAATATTTCCAACACAAGGAAGCTAATCCAGAGGTGCTGTGTGAATATGCAGAAAAATTAGGACATGGTGCGGTCTTTAAAAGATTAGGACTTTTGGTAGACCAATTAAGGCTTTTTCCACAACCATTATTGGAAAGACTTCATTCACATATTAAGACAGGAATAATTAATCTCGACCCGCATGGTCCTGATACTGGACCTATTATAACTAAGTGGGGAATACGGGTTAATATTCCACTAGGCGATATTCAATGATTTCAGTGCTTGAAATAAATTCACTTGCGAAAGATTTACAATTATTGCCGACCACAGTGGAGAAGGATTATGTGTTGAGCTGGGTTTTGTATGGAATTTCACAGAATCCACATCTTTCAGAATGGTTTTTTAAAGGAGGCACTTGTTTAAAGAAATGCTATTTTGAAACATATCGATTTTCGGAGGATTTAGATTTTACTGTGCCTAAAGGTGCGATTTATAGTGAAGAAGCAATCA
>JABDBK010000072.1:2646-5017 GCA_013288655.1 Gammaproteobacteria bacterium
AAAAGCGCGTGAAATTGAAGTAAAAGAAAGCATTAATAAAAATGGCAGTAAAACTTATGTCGCTAAATATACCTATGCCGGCCCATTAAAACTTCCTTCACGTAATCAGCAGCGTATTAAATTTGATATTACAGATGACGAGATCCTTGTCGATAAACATGATATGCGTGATGTGCACCACTTCCTGAATTAATAAATACTCAATCGAGAAGAATTGGTGTGGGACGTCCAACAGATGTGATTTTTTCTAGGCATATTGATCAGATTCGTTATGCAGCGAGAAATAGATTGTGCGTCGAAATTGACTATCATGGGTTTAAACGTTTAGTTGAACCGTATTCATTGAGGAGGCCTAAAAACAGGAAACCAACTTTTATATGTATATGAGCTTCTAAAAAATCAAACGAAAGTTAATAAAATTAGATCTTATAAAGTTAATGAAATTATAAGTGTGCATGTGAAACAACAAACGTTTGTACCGAGATTTATGATTGAATTGTAGTTGAATGATCATTTCGTTATATAGTAATATAGTTTTTAGTGTTTGCTTATCGTAAAAAAATAGGTTGGATTATAGCGGTTTCAACAGTCATAGATATACTCTCAGTCATTTCTTCTCCTGCTAGTAGGATATAGCAATCCAAAGACCTTCCGGATACATGAATATAATTATTTAAATGACAATGATAAGTCAAAATGAATTTTTTGGCGCAATATAAATTATAAATTACAGGAAAATAGAAATGAAATTAAGTCATCTCATGGTTATGACATATTGTTTATTAACTGGGTGTGCTTCTCATCTAAATCAAGAATCAGTTAAAGAATATAAGGGTCATTCACTTAATCAATTTATTAAAGACAGATTTACATTCAATAACTCAATTCACAGTGCATTTTACAATGGATTGGATGCTGTTGCTTCGTCCTTTTCATCAAAAAAAAACAGCATAGTTTATTTGAATATTATGCAGTTAGTAAACCATTGCAGGATGGTTCTTATGTCTTTTCTGCTCCCTGTAACGGACCAGAAATACTTGAGAAACCTAAAAAAGAATTATCTTTATTTTGTGAATCTAAAGGTGGGAAGCTAACTCCTGTTACATATTACGACAAAGATATTTTATCATTGTATGAAATGAATCCAATGCAAGTCTATGCAGCATCTGTTCGAGAGTTGAGTCATGTGAGAGTTACTGCTTCAGTAGGTGCGATGAATGTTTCTAGGCCATTATCTGATGGTGAGATAAATGCAGTTGCTATGGGAGAAGCAATTCGTGCAGAAAACGCAAATCGATATTCAAAGATAGCATTTGCTAGAAAGGATTATTTTAGCGCGTTAAATTAGCATGGCAACAAGCTTCATTCTGGGAAAAAGTTGGAATGGCTATTTTGGGATCATTAACAGCAGGTATTGTCATAGCTGGGATTGTTGGTTGTATTATTGTGGCAGGTACACCGCTTGCTGCTGCTGGTATATTTACGATTGCTTTGATAACATTTATGGCAGCATCCTTTCCAGGCATGCTTTTTTTAATCAATGTTAACTATAATTACGGATTGTATGAATTGCATAAGGATCAAAGATCTGTTCCAGAACAACCACAGAAGTCCATCGAAACTCCCGCAGCTAGACTAACTGGATCGACTGCTAAAATGGGATTTGAAACAGAATGTCCGGCGCAACAGGATCAGCAATCTTCTCAAAACTTTGTGTCTAAACTTTGGGACAAAATTACGCATTGTCATAGCAGCACAATAAGAAGCAATCATATTGACATAAAACGACCTGGCGCTTATTAAAAAATGAAGCCCTTTAAGTGAGTACGGTTAAGGAGCGACCTTGCTCGCTGCAAAGACTTCGAATGCTATCATTTATAAACGATCTATTAATATCAGTGGCTATGGGTGCTATCACATCTTATATGTAAGTTTTTGATTTAAATTGAATATTTATTTTCTCTCTCAAAAAGTACCAACAAAAATACCAACAGAATGACGGGTTGGGCTTATATTCTGGCGGTTGATTCATGATTTTTAAAGCGGCCAGATTAAGCATATCGATTGCAATAAGCATCAAATAATGATACATTTTGCAAATGATAATGCAAAAACAATCCCTAATGGAATATATTGCCACACTTCAAATGAGTGGCCGTTATACATTTACCCATGATGAGGCTTTGTCAGCATTACAAGTGACCCCCAATGCTTTTAAGCTGGCAGCGCTTAGGCTTATTAAAAAGAAACGTTTAATACGGCCAAAGAAATGCTTTTATGTCATTGTGCCGACAGAATACCAGGCAGTAGGCTCACCACCAGTGGCATGGTATATTGATTCGTTAATGCGCGCTGGAAAACAAGATTACTA
>JABDBK010000072.1:5079-5516 GCA_013288655.1 Gammaproteobacteria bacterium
GTATGGAGCAGCTCATCAGCAGCCACAAGTATTTCAAGTCATCACCATGAAATCCTTCCGTCCTATTTCAATTGGCCGAACTCGCATACAGTTTTTGGCTAAAAAAAATATTACTTCGGCGAGTTATCAATTGGTTAAAACACCTACCGGATATATGAATGTGTCAACGCCCGAGATGACGGCGTTTGATCTTGTGCGATATGTGAAATCCGCAGGTTATTTGAATCACGTTGCAACGATATTGAATGAACTGCAAGAGAAGCTCGATGTGGCGCATTTTATGCAATTATTAGAAACAGGAAACCTGGAAATACCCTATTTGCAACGCTTGGGTTATTTATTGGAGCTTGCAGAAGCTAAAGAGGAAATTCTGGTCTTGCTTAAAAACTGGATCAGGCAACATGCCGCCCGATTTGTACCTCTGCGTGCGGATAAGA
>JABDBK010000073.1 GCA_013288655.1 Gammaproteobacteria bacterium
AAAGAAAAAGCGACCCTCAATCGCGAAATTGATCAATTAACCTCCCCTGCAGAAATGGGGGAACTATTTAAAGTGATTGCTCTGGGTCGGAATTTTGAGGAAGATTTGATTGGCTTTAGTTTGGTGGATAGGCTTTATTCGCTATAGATGGACAAAAGACTATTATGCTAACAATTACGAAAGGTTGGGAGGACTAGAAACATCCGCTTTTCAAAATTGAAAGAACATATCAGACGAAGTTAACAGTTGACGTTATCTGAAAGAGGTTATAAATGCATGATGGATGGAGATTGCAGTTTAAGTCTTGAGTTAAATAGTGAAGATATAGATTTGGATTTTTCAGATCCCTCTTCTGAATATGAATCAACTTTACAAAATATAATTAAAAAATGTTTAGGCAAAACTACATTATATAATATTGCTGACGCTGTGAGAGCACCGTTCCCTGCAGCAGTGGAAATTCAACACATTATTCAACGAATAATTCTTCTCATCCCTCAGCTTCAAACTGAGAAAAATGTTTTTAATAGCATCGTTGACGGGCTCAAAATAGAAATTGAATTAAGATGGTGTCTCTTAATTATTGTTAAAGGCTCTGGCATGGGATTAAATATTATTCCTGATGTAGAAAAAACAGCTTCAAAAGCCATTACAATTCTAAATGCTGCAAAAATACCTTTTTCTGGGATGGACTTATCGGGCGTTTGTATTCCAGGTGCTAATCTGGAAAGAGCATTACTAGACAATACAAATTTTAGTTTTGCCAATTTAAAGAAAGTAAACTTTAAAGAAGCTTTTTTAAGGAAAGCAAAATTTAATGATGCTTTAATGGAGGATGTTATATTTGGCGAGCTACCATATGTTGAGGGAAGCAACTCAATTCTAAAATGGGAAAAATATGGTTGTTGTTGCTATTCTTTTGATGGCAAATGGATTGCTGTTAGCAATAATCATGGTTTTGTAAAATTGCTAGATCCGGAGAGTCTTCAATTCAAAAAAAAAATTAACTGTAATTCGGGTTGGTTTAAAAAGAATGCTTTTATAACGGATATAAAATTTGATCCAAGTGGTAAACTTCTAGCTGTAGTAAATAGTCATGATAATACAATACAGATATGGAATATTATTACGGAACAAAGAATTCACGTATTAAGTCACGCATCAAGAATTAAATCTGTTCTCTTTTTGGAGAACAATATGCTAACTGCCAGTGAAAATATATTACGAGAATGGAATATTGAAACGGGAGCAAGTTGTGTTTTGATTCGATGTGAGTTTGATATAATTGGTATCAGCAGTAATGCTGATTTTTATATTGCGTATTGCAAAGATGAGGAAAAATCCGACCGCGGGAATATTACAATTTATATTTATGACATCATCAACAAATTTTCCTCTAAATTAAAAAAGAAAATAAAAGTCGAAAGTATGTCTTACCTGTATAGTAACGCTACCATAAGCATTGATAATAGATGGCTAGCAATACATTGTAGGTATAAAGAAAGAGCTGATGTATTTTTATATGATCTTATAAGGGGTAAACAACACTGCTTTTTAAGCGATCTCATTAAAGAACAAGTAGAACACCTGACGTTTAGTTTCAATGGAAGGCTTATGGCCTTATCTTCAAGAGAAAAAATGATTCATATTTTTGATGTTGCTGCTTTAAAACATGTATATACCATTCAAACTCAAATGGATTATTTTAATAAAACAGCATTTAGTCCTTGTGGGGGGTGGCTTGTTTATTGTAAACATACAGCTTATGAAGGTGACCCCGGAAGGCTTTATTTTCATAATATAGAACAAAGCCATTTATTTGACATTAAATTAGGCATTCATAAACCCGTCCATGATCTTTATATACTCCCTAACATTAATAGAATGATTTCGCGACAAAGTTGTGACCGTGATATGTACTTATGGAATACTAGTACAGGTGAATATTGTGGATTGCTTGATTATTACAATTGTTCCGGCTATGCTTTCAACGCTACTGTTAGCCCGGATGGGGAATGGTTGGCTTATTCTGATTTTCGGGAAATACGTATTATTAATTTAACAAACAAGAAATCATTTAATATTGATACTAAACACACCATTGAATCTCTGGCCTTTAACCCTGATAGCACTTTAATTGCGTCTGGTGGCGATTCTAATGATTTTTCTATACGAATTTGGAATTTTTTAACTGGGGAATGTAAATATATTTTTCTAGGGCATAGTAAAAAAATTCAAAGCTTAGTATTTAGCCCTGATGGAAGTTGGCTGGCATCTTCAGATTGTTGGATAAGCTCGTCCAACCTATGGAGGCCTACCGTTAGAATTTGGGATCTTAAAATAGGAAAACAAAATATATGTTTGAAATATGGAATTGTAACCAATCTAAGTAGTTTATCTTTTAGTCCAAACAGCCAATGTTTAGCCATAGCAGCAGGAGATACGGTGGACTTATGGAATATACAACAAAAAAAATATATAAAAAAACTCAACGGACATATACGGCACATTCCTAAGCTTACATTTGATTTAAGTGGAAAATGGTTAGCTTCTGCGGATTGCAGAGGTGTTATTCGGTTATGGAATATACATGATAATTACAAATGTCTAGTTATTGAAGGTCATTCGGGTAGTATATATGGGCTTGTATTTAGTAAAGATGGACGATTCCTCTTCTCTGGATGTGATAATACTTCAATAAATTGTTGGAGAATTTATGACGATAAAGAACAACCTAACCCTTGCTTAGAGTGGATGGTTAATGGTTCTCGGGCATTATTTTGCAAGGGGATGGAATTAACAGACGTTCAAGGATTGGATAGAAAAAATTTAATTCTTTTACAACAAAAAGGTGCTGTTGGATCGCCTTCTACCGATACTGGTATATTACATCAGTGGATAAATTTAAAAAGACAATCATCTTCTAACGGAAATGAAAAGATGACCTCACCACAAAGACCTAAAATGTAACCTATATATTGTGTACCTCACAGGAGTCCTTTCAATTTCACGAGTTGCATTATAAAAGGATTAAGGATCTTATTTGAAGCAAAATTTGAATTTACTATTATGAAATAGAACATTTGCCTGCCGGGGCAATGTAATTTGAAACGAATTTCCTTAGACTTGAAGCATTACTAAATTTTTCATCATGCATTGCTTTGGCTCCCAATTGTAAAAATAATTTGTAATTATTGGATTGTTTGTCAATATTTATTGCATTGTCTAAATCTAAATTTTTAACCATTAAATGATGCGCTAAAGATAATCGATTCAAAAGAAAATAATGGCAAGTGGTCAGAGTGTTCTTTGATTGATTCTGCCATATAAATATAGAACCATCTCCATCAGATACGACTAAACATTGGTTTACTGCAGAAAAAGCAACACCCCCTACTCCTTTACTACTATGCCCCTCTAAAGTATCAATTAACTTGCCTCTTTCAACTTCCCAAATTCGTACAGTGCCATCCCAACTCCCAGAAATTACTTGCCTATCGTTTGAGGCAAATCTTACACTGCTGACTTGCTCAATGTGACCCGATAAAACATTGATTAACTGTCCGTTCTCAACATTCCACAACCGCACTGTATTATCTTCACCTCCTGATGCCAATAGTTCATTACTTATAGAGAATGACAGTGTATTAATTAACTCCGTATGACCTAAGAGTATCTTTGGATTTACGGGATTTTGGGCTTTCCACAAAAATATTTTTTCATTCCGACTTGAAGCTAACCATTCTCCATCAGAAGAAAAACAAACACTTTTAACCCATCCTGCCTCTTTACTAACGGTACAATACCATTCCTGTTTAATGTCCCATATTCTAAGCATACCATCCAATCCCCCTGAAACAAATAATTTATTTATTGGATGAAATGCCACACTCATTACTGGATAAGTATGCCCTGTAAAGACAGTCAACAAATTCGCTTCTTTATAATCCCATAAACATATTGTTTTATCATAACTCGCTGAAAGTAAGAATTTTTCATTTGAAGAAAAGACAACACAACTAATACTCTGAGTGTGACCTGTTAAGGTGCGATATAATTTATTTTTCTCAATATTCCAAATTTTTATAGTACAATCAAAACTACCTGAAGCCAACCATCTTTCATCTGTAGAAAATGCAACACTGCTCACCCCATGTGTATGCCCTTCCCTTAATGAACGTGAATACGACTTGAGATGCTGAAGATTCCACATATGCACCATATGGATCCCGCAAGAAACTAAATATTGACCGTTTGTAGCAAAAGCAACAGATGAAACAGGGCTATGATGGCCCATAAAAATTTTTAATAAGTGACCAGATTTCACTGACCATAACCGAACTGAATAATCGCTGCTTGCAGAAGCTAGCAATTGCACATCAGGAGAAAATACAACTTTATTTACACAACTTGTATGTCCTTCTAAAAGATGTAATTGTTTTCTACTTTTTATTTCCCAAATTTTGATCGTGTTCTCAAGTTTACCTGATGAAGCCATTAGTTGCCAGTCTGGAGAGAATTCAACACTAAAATAACCATTTAAATGCTCCGAAGATATTTCTATAGGCCTATCATCTTCATGATTCCATACTTTTATTAAAGAACCCTCGACACTTGCCAGCAAATGACTATTAGAAGGTAATGTTGTTTCACAATAAGGAGAACAATTACCTAAAGTTTTATTCAAGAAAGCTTTATTTTCCCACAATCTAATTTTCTCGTTTTCTAAAGATACATACAATCCATCTTGAAAAAATTTGACATCTCTAGCCTGGGATTGTTTTGGAAATGTCATTATTAGTTGCCCGTCTTCGACTTTCCAAAGTTTTATGTTATTTTCAAAATCTAAAGAAACCATGAATTGGCTATTGCAAGAGAATTCTATTCTACGAACTCCTGAAGGATGACCAATTAATGTTCGTAATATTTTAAAATTATTTGCATCTAAAATATAAATATTATGCGATATAGGAAATGTGACCTCAGACAAGGCAAGATATCTTCCATTGGGTGAAAATTTACACGTTATAATATTTGAATCAAAACTGATATACGGCATTTCTCCTAAACCAAGGTCTTCCAAGTTGGCGTATTGCATATTAACATTTCTTAACCAAGCTTGTTCAAAATTAACTGATTTTAAATTACCACCATAAAAATTAACACTATCGAACATACCAGAACTTAAATCTGCTC
>JABDBK010000074.1 GCA_013288655.1 Gammaproteobacteria bacterium
TGCAATGCAGCAGGCACAATCACAGAAGGGCCATGATCGCCCCCCATCGCATCAACTGCAATGATGATGGTTTTCAAGTGAATTACTCTTCGCCGCTTTCTTCTTCAACTACGGCGCGAGTCTCTATGACTTGGCGGCCTTTATAGTAACCGTCTGGACTGACATGATGACGACGGTGTGTTTCACCCGTTGCGGCATCTACAGACAACGCTGACGCTGAAAGTGCATGATGTGCACGACGCATGTTCCTTCTGGAACGGGATTTTCGACTTTTTGCAACTGCCATGAGCTTTGCTCCTCACACTATTTATCTATATTACGCTTCACACGCAACAATTCTATAACCTTAAATGGACTCTCTGACTCAGTTTCAACTTGTTCTGTTGATCCCATCGCAAGAGGTAATGTTCTCTTACAGTTTTTTGTGCTATGCATGGGCACTATAGGCAAGCTAAGAATCAACTCGTCTTCTATAACATCTTGAATCATGAGCGAACCGTCTTTAACAACTATCGCATCATAGTCCTTAGGAAGTTCATCTATAACATCTTCCGTCGTAACTATTCCTAATAATATATTACCAGAAACTTCATTCTCAAATGTTTCCATGCATCGTTGACACTGCAGCACTAAATTTGTACTATAATGTCCTCGCATAAAACGAGTCCCTTGTTCATCCACCCCAAAAGCAACACTGACCTCAACCTGGCCCGCATCGCTACCCAAACTAGGGCGTAACCTTGCCATATCCTTAATGGATAGGGTCCCCTCAAGACTTACCTCATTTTCAGCAAACCGAAATGGATCAACCTTTTGAGGCAACGGATTTTCTTTAGACATGATATTCATCACACCTCACGAAGTATGAGGCGCGATTTTATGCTGATAATCCAGTTTATTCAAGTGCTTTTAAACAAGCTTGTAAATCGTCATCCAGTGGTGCTGTCATTTGAATGTGCTGGCCGGTGGATGGCAGCGTAAATTCAATAAAATAGGCATGTAAAAACAATCGCTTAAGGCCAAGTTGGTGCATTTGTTTGTTAAATTCTTTGTCACCATACTTTTCATCACCCGCAACTTGATGTCCTCGAAATTGGGCATGAACTCGAATTTGATGGGTGCGGCCTGTTTCCAATAAGGCTTCCATTAAAGTGGAGTATTTATAACGCACAAGTGGTTTAAATATAGTCAAACAGGGCTTCCCTTCATCATGCACGCGTACGATTCGCTCACCACTACTGAGTTGATTTTTGCGTAATGCCGCTTCCACACGCAAAGCGGATTGTTTCCAATGTCCTTTTGTCAAAGTATGATATATTTTTTTTACATGGCCTTCTCGCAATAAAGCATGTAACTCACGTAATATACTACGTTTTTTTGCAAGAATTAAGCAGCCCGAAGTATCTCTGTCAAGCCTGTGTACGAGTTCTAATGTAAGCTTTGGGTACATCGCGCGCAAAGCTTCAACTATGCCAAGCTTTATACCGCTTCCACCATGTACAGAAATACCGGCAGGTTTGTTAATGATAATAAGATTATCATCTTCATATAAAATTCGAGCCGCTAAAAAAGCTATTAATTGCTTACTTGGCGTAGAAGCTGTATCTTTATCTTCCAATTCTAAAGGCGGAATGCGTACTTGGTCCCCTTCCTGTAAACGATAGGTTTGTTTAATGCGTTTTTTATTAACCCTGACCTCACCTTTTCGTAAGATTCTATAAATATGGGCCTTTGGCACGCCTTTTAAACGATTAATAAGAAAATTATCAATACGTTGCTCTGCTAAATCAGAAGGTATAGTTACATATTGAACTGCGGACTTGGGCATAATAGCTCTTTAAAAATAGAGGCATACTATCATACACATCTCATTGATACACCTCAAAAAAAATGGTATATTCAAAAGACCAAAAAAGGCAAAATAACTAAACAAACTGTATTCGCATCGTATTTTGCTAGTGGATATGTTATAGGTCCCGCTGTTTAAATGATCGCAGCACTGATGATTGATCTTTCATCCCATTTTGGTTATTAATCATATAATTGGCGAATACCACACGGTAATAATAGGAAAACATCGCGCTCTACATTGAATAATACGCGCTTGATAAAATGGCATGTTGCCAAGATTTTTAAAAGATGCAAAAATAAACACTTTGTTCTACTCAATAATTAGATACGGTGAAAAATGCTACCTGATAAGCAACAATTTTTAAAAATGCGTATTGAATAAGATGAGCGCCTAGATAATATAAGGCAGCTATGAAAAGAATGTTAATTAATGCAACTCACAAAGACGAAGAGTTGCGAATTGCACTTGCGAACGGGCAACAACTCTATGATCTCATCATTGAATCTGGAGCTCGCGAACAAAAGCAATCGAATATCTATAAAGGCAAAATCACACGCATCGAAAAAAGCCTGGAAGCAGCATTTGTCGATTATGGCGAAGAACGGCATGGTTTTCTGCCTTTCAAAGAAGTGGCACGTTCCTGTTTCAAAAGTACTTATCCTGATACAGGCCGCCGCCCAACGATAGATGAAGTATTAGAAGAAGGTCAAGAAATTATAGTTCAAGTCGATAAAGAAGAGCGCGGTTCAAAAGGCGCGGCTTTAACGACTTTTATATCTTTACCTGGTTCATATTTAGTATTAATGCCAAATAATCCGCGCGCAGGCGGCATTTCTCGACGCATTGAAGGCGATGAACGCTCAGAGTTACGTGAAAATCTTTCTGCATTGCAATTACCAGACGGCATGGGCGTTATTGTTAGAACCGCAGGTAGCGGCCGCAGCCAAGATGAGCTTCAATGGGATTTATCCATTCTGCTAAGACATTGGGCTGCCATCGAAAATGTTGCTGAACAACATCCCGCTCCTTTCCTTATCTATCAAGAAAGCAACGCCGTCATTCGAGCTGTTCGTGATTATCTGCGTAAAGACATAGACGAAGTTTTGATTGATGAACCCGCTATCTATGAAGAAGTCGCTAAACATATACGTCTCATTAGACCTGACTTTATTCACCGCGTAAAACTATACAAAGATCCAACACCGCTCTTTACTCGTTTTCAAATTGAAAGCCAAATAGAATCGGCGTTCTTACGTGAAGTACGACTACCCTCCGGCGGATCGATTGTGATCGATCATACGGAAGCGCTTGTTTCTATCGATATCAACTCCGCACGTTCGACCAAAGGCGGCGACATCGAAGAGACCGCACTCACTACCAATCTTGAAGCCGCGGATGAAATTGCACGCCAAATCCGTCTCCGTGATTCGGGGGGTTTAATTGTCATTGATTTTATTGACATGACACCTATTCGTAATCAACGTGAAGTTGAAGAACGTATTAAAAAAGCGCTCTCCATGGATAGAGCAAGAGTACAGGTCGGCCGTATTTCCCGATTTGGCTTGCTTGAAATGTCACGTCAACGATTGAGACCATCTTTAGGTGAATCTAGTCATATAAGCTGTCCGCGCTGTTTAGGCCAAGGAACGATACGCGGCATAGAGTCACTTGCACTCTCTATTATTCGCATTATTGAAGAACACACACTAAAAGAAAACACAGCTGAAGTGAGAGCTATTTTACCTATCGAAATTGCATCATTTTTATTGAATGAAAAACGTCAAGCTATTATAGACATTGAAAAACGACAAAATATTAAAGTCATTATTGTGCCTAACCCACATATGACAACACCTCATTATGAAGTGGAGCGTATACGTCTATCTGATATTTCTGAAAAAGATGAAAAGGTAGCAAGCTATCAAATGCTGATCACGCCTGAAACTGAATCAACGACAACAACCTCAGCCATACAACGTGCTCACCAAGAGCCAGCTATCAAAAGCATGAGCATGGATCAACCCACTCCACCTGTAGCTGCATCAACCAACCCTGAAAAATCCGAAGGCTTACTAAAAAGGGTATTGAATTATTTATTTGAGAAAAAAACCAAAACACCTTCAGAAATTCGCCGCACTCAGTACAGCGAAAAACGCAAATTAGCACCCAGTCACTCACAAGCTCACCGTAATAGACCTTCACGTCCATATCACAGACCTAGAAATACTAAACGACCTATGCATCACCGTCATGATCAGGACACAAGGCCAAAACAATCACGCCCTCCTCATCACACTGAACGTCATGAATCACATGAAGGACATCAGCATCATCATGCTGCAGAAAAAGCTTTGATCAAACAAACCGATCTTGCGACAACAACGGGTTTGCCAATGAAAGAACTTCCGCCTGTTGTGAAGGAAATCACTAAACCCATCCTATTAGAAACTCCATCAGAAGCGCCTGCAACAGAACTGACTGGCGAACATGTTACGAGTGAGAATCCCACTGAGAGAAAACCGCTTCGTCATCATGGAAAACATAGACGCCATAAACGGTTTTCCAAACATAGACATCCTCACAATAAGCGCAGGCCTTCTAATGGTAATGAATTCCAACCACGTACATCCATGGAAGGTGAAGATACTTATAATACATCAGTCAAAAAAGATGATGTTATAAAAGAATAACGTTGTTGATAACGAAATAGCGGGCACCTACGCACGCTAGCCCGAGTATCCCTTCTCTCGCCGCGCTTTTTGCGGTGGGAGAAGGTGCCCGATAGGGCGGATGAGGGTGCTGGGAATCTGCACGATCTATCTTTTGTTCAATTTCTTGTTTACATTCAATATATAAAAACTATCATATTCAACGACACTCTACGAAACTATGCAATGGTTTTTCTTTTGTGGCTGACGGTATGCTTGTTGCGTAAGCACGGGCGGTGATATTTTTGCTCGACATAAGTTTTGAAAGATCGGTCGCAGCCGCGCGGCACCGCGCGCCCGCGCCGCGCGTGAACGGAGCGGTGCAGTGTGCAGCCGCGCAATTATAACCAATCTCCCAATTAGGATCAGAAGATAAAGGATAATAAGACCCACCTCCATAAGTAAATCTCAAACTCCGTTGCGATTTTTCGCCATTTTCTAAAATTGACCATGGGCCTTGCGCAATGACTTGAGCATCACATGCA
>JABDBK010000075.1 GCA_013288655.1 Gammaproteobacteria bacterium
CAAACTAGAGAGTTACGGGGCACCGGAGTCAAAAAAGACCCCCCTGCCCCCGTTTTATACCCCCTGACATTTGGAAGAAGTTAGAAGGATTTCAGACAATCCCTATCCCTATATAGTACCCCCCTGCAATTCAAATAAATAATGTCTTTCATGTCTTCAAGTCTTGTTCAGATGAGACATGAAGACATGGAAGACTTGAAATCAGCTGACTATCACACGTGGAGAATACCCATCTCACATATGCGCCGTGTTTCCCTCTAGATTTAACACTAACACCTAATTGGCGTAAGGCTGGTGCAAGTCGCCGTAAGGCATCTCCAAGTGCTTTAGAGGTTTTCGGCCAAATATCAGAGCTTCTAGGATGGTATTTTTCTAATTGTTTTAATACCTCATGCAAAGGTAGTTCCATGGTTTTTTTGTCACTGTCTTCAAACCATTGGAGTATTGCTGTTGCAATAGGGTTATCCTCGATAGTCCGCTCTATAGCTGTAAGCCTAACCCGATTAAAGGATTTCATAAATTCACTACCGTGGTATCCCATTGCTTCTGAAACACCGATTCCAAGTTTGGAAAATTCAACTAAGCGCGGTCGTTCATTTGATGGAATATCAATATATGGCAATTTAGACAATGCTTTAGAAAAAATGTTAAGTAATGATCCTAATATTTTACTTTGGTAGCGATTAAACTTTTTTAAAAGAATGGGTGACTCCTCACGACTAACTATTAATGGCAAATCAATAGAAATGGCTCTATCAATTAAATCCTGAGCCGATATTACTGATGTAATCCCATTTATCATCACGGGGTTCTTTGCATGTATAATAATTTCATCGCAGTCGAAAAATAATTTTCTTTTGGCAATTCCGCCACCCGTTGATATCGTACACATCCCATCTTGTATGACCGGTGTCAAATGGCTTACATTTTCGCAGCTAATAATGTGATTCGACCCAGCAGAAACAAACAAATCATCAACTGATTTAGGTGCAGCTCTTAAATCACATGAGTTTGGGTCAATAAGTCTTCTTAAAATTGATTGAGTGGTAGATTTAGCTGAGCCTTGTTCGCCGAGAATTTCAAGAACTGGATAAGGAGTGTCGGGTCGCAGACATTCCAGAATAAATGCAACAATCAAAATTCGGCAATCTTTGGGGATATTGCATGTTTCCCACAAGCAATCTAAAGCATCACTGCCTTTTTCAGGGCAAGGGAGTGCTTGCATACTATCAGGGCGAATAAACATTACCGGCGGTGATTCAATAACTTCCCATCCATTTGGTGTTATTTTTATAGCTTTACTATTTCCTTGTTGGCATAAGTCAATATAGTAGCTTCCATTGATAGTTGCTACTCTCATATTTATTTCATGTAAAGCACCGTTTTTGCGACCAAAACCTGCTAAAGTCGATAATGTTTCATTTAACGAACTAATTCGTATTATTTTTTTATTTTTTTCATAGAAGCTTGATAATAACCAGTCACAAAATTTACGACTAGCTAATTGCCATACTTCTTGAGTATTTTTATCTCTTGCATATACTTGTTTGTTTTTATCAAAAAACAAATCTATTCGTTTTAAGGCAAATGTGGTTAATTCAGTTGCTTGATTAGTTGTATTGGTAGAAGTAATATTGGCAAGATAATTTTCAACAGAATCAGATTTATTTGCTTCCGTTATTTTTTTTGATGTCATGGCTCTCTCCTTGACGTAAAGTTCTCGACGCACTTTGGCGAGTGCGTCGAATTGACTAATTTATTTTTGTTTATCCATTTCTTTTATTAACTGATATATATCTGCGACACGCCATACAGTAATGCGCTTACTAAGTTTTATAGGTTTGGGAAATTTTCCTGTGCGAACTCCTGCCCACCATGATGTTTTTCCGATAGGAATTAATGGTGGAATCGGTGGATTTGATTTATTGCTTCCTAATATTTGTTTCAGTCGTAAATATCCAGTGCTTGGTAGTGTATGCATGTTTAACCGCCTCTATTCAGTTGGAATCGAGGCAGTTTATTTGGGTGCGGATTATTAAAAATAGTCCAAATAATTGGGGGTATTTAACTAAAAATAGGGGGTAGATTTAATAAAAAAGCATAAATATAAGGGTTAAAATTATCAGACGATTATTTTAATTTATTTTCTCTCTTCTTCTTCCTGCCTTCTTTCCAATAACTGTATTGGTAATCATAATTATTCGATGTTTAGCGTCATTGGAAAGGTCGGGATACATTAAATTAAGAATATCACGCACCTTCTCTTTCATAGTGGCATTGCTTTTTTTATCATTCCTTGCAGCCGTGTAAACAATAAGAGAGATATCTAAGTCCGGAGCGTAATCTGGGTCATCAGTATCAACGCCAAGTAGGCTGGTCTTTGACTGAGCCAAAAATAGATCGTAAAAATTCCGCTCAAACCATAGATCTTGATAATTAACGTATTGCTCATTGTTCCTGTTGATAATTTTTCCATTGAGAGGAATTAAATCTGGTTTTTCTAAATAAATAAGCACTTTTTGCGGACAAGAACTTTGAATTTTTTGTAAATGTCCCAAAGTTAAAATGAAATATGAATTTTCATTTTCGTTAATGATTTGTACTTTCGATTCGCTTGTTATAGCAAAACTTATTATTTTTCTTGCTTGAGATTGGTCAAGGTCAAATTGAATAAGATTTTTTCTTTCCATGATAATTGATTTCCATTTATTTTATGATTTAGATAGCGATTAATTTTTTTATTGGCACGACATTTTCAAAAATGCTGGCCACATGCCGTTCAACCCATTCGCCCCACTTAATCCATGTATCTTTTTGCTCATTGACATAACGTGCATGTTGATAAGTTTCATGCAGCTTGTCCTTAGGTTTGTGATTGAGCATGAATTCAATTACGTGTGGATGAGCATTTAAATGCATTCCCCATGCTGTTGCAGCCGAGCGGCGAAGGTCATGCGGTGTGAATGGTCTCATATCTTTTAATGGTGGCTCAGCGATGTCTTGTTGTTGTGTTTCTTTTTTTGATTTTTTAGTAATTTTGTCTTTTATCATTAATCGACGAATTGCGCGTGTAATAGCATCTGTATGAATGTGTCCTCTTGAATTTAATCCGGTATCAAAAATATATTCAGAGGTGTTATTTAGTTTTTTTAAATCTTGAATTAAATTATTTGCTAATCGTGAAAGATAAATAGTGTGTTCCTGCCCATTTTTTGTTTTTTCAGCAGGAATAATCCAAGTACCAGCATCAAAATCAATCTCATTCCAACGCATCGCCGCAACTTCACCTCGTCGTGCACCAGTCAAAATAAGCAATTTAATTGCTGTTGCTGTAATGGGGTTCATAGATGATGCTTTGCCATCTTGGTTTTTTACGCAATCATCAAGGTAAGCCCATAACCTATTTAGCTCGGGTAATGTTAAAAAACGTTTCCGTGGTCGAGCGGCACTAGCAGAAAAATCTTTGGGTTTTAGAACGCGTGCTGGATTTTGCTCAATAAAGCGGTGAGTTAAACCATAGTCCAGCATTAGATTGAGAGTAGTGAGTGCTTTGCGCGTTTCTTCTTTTATTTTTTTGCGCATCATTATTTCAAGTGCACCCGCTAGATGAGCTCGGGTTATATCTTTGGCAAAAATATTTCCCAAGTGATCTTTTAAATGAAGATTCCACCTGCTTTCATGTGCTTTTATGCGGTCGGGGGTGGCAGAGTCACTTGCTTTGAGACAG
Source organism: Gammaproteobacteria bacterium (assembly GCA_013288655.1). Lineage (GTDB taxonomy): Bacteria > Pseudomonadota > Gammaproteobacteria > DSM-16500 > DSM-16500 > JABDBK01. The sequence goes on from JABDBK010000075.1 coordinate 3,728, forward strand.
TCCATCCATGCTTCAAACAGTTTCTGCATCGTTATTGCTTGAATGTTTTCAGCTATCTTGGCTGCTCTAGCGTTCCTAGGGTCGATACCTTGGGACACTAATGCGTGGAGTTCTGGCAGCATTGCTCTTGCTTCTTTGAGGGTAAGGCTTTTCCCCTTGAGGGTCATACGAAATTTTCGATGGTTGCCGGGTAATTGATAAGAAAATAACCAGCTTTGCGTACCTGCTGTTCTTACTCTGAGAAATAGCCCTTCACCATAATGCTTTAAATAATCTTTTCCTTTATCGTGGGCGGTAACAACGACTTTTGATTTATATTTCTTCATAAAAAATCCTTATCTTGGTGACCATTCTGGTGACCAATTTAGCGCGGAGCTTAGCGAACAGTTAACGAACAATCGGCAGGAATATACACGATAAGTTATTTGTTTTAAAGGAAATTCTGGACAACGTTGGGCGGTAACGGATAGTATGTCTCCTCGCTCCTAAGGGGCAGGTCGGAGGTTCGAATCCTCTCCGGGACGCTTTGATAAATAAGGGAATTTTCAGATAAATCTAACTTGGCATTTCAGGTTTTTTCTTTCAGGTATAACCATGGGTATAGCCAAATAAACTTATCCCCTAAATTTTTTTCTTTGTTATTATTAAGAAGACTAAACTTTTAAGTTGTTATGGTAGGATTTTATGGTGGGAGCCAAATTAAACGATAAGTTAATTAGATCAAAAGTATTACATCACCTTGTTAAAAATTCTCATTTGAAAGATACTGTTGTTATTGAAGAGCTCGATTTATGTCTTGGCGAAGCTAGAATTGATTTAGCAGTAATCAATGGTATTGCGAAAGGCATTGAGATCAAAAGCGACAGGGATAGTTTAGATAGACTTTCTTATCAAATACCAGTCTACAATAGAATTTTTGATGTTATGGAAATAGTTACTGGGGAAAGTCATCAAGAAGCAGTACTAGATATTATTCCTGCTTGGTGGGGTGTATCTACCGTTTATTCAAATAGGTTAAGCAAATTATGTTACAAACAGCTAAGAAAACCAAAAATTAATAAAGATAAAGACCCTTTAAGTGTTATTCAGCTACTTTGGAAACAAGAAGCACTTCAATTGCTTGAAACGAAAAATTTAAGTTCTCGATTTAAAAATAAATCAAGAGATGAAATTTGGAATTATATTATTAATGTTTTTGAAAGTGATGTTTTATGCAAATTTGTTAATCAATGCTTGAAAGCGCGCCAGAATTGGAGATTTGTTCACCAACCAGAGTGAGATGATGGTTCACATCAACGCTTATCCAT
>JABDBK010000076.1 GCA_013288655.1 Gammaproteobacteria bacterium
CTTTCAACACAATAACGAAGCATAGAGCGATTAAAACTATTAAGCAGGCAAGCAATTCCAAGACCCGATAATAATAATTTTTTATTCTGAGTATTTTTAAGTAAACCGCGGCATCGCGTGGTAATAATTGCTAAATGATAATGTGGGTTATTTAATATTTTATCCATGTCATTATCTAATATTTCCAACAATAGTTCTTCTGTAATACGAGTTACTTCTTTGGTCCCACCGCGAAGGTTAGCTTCTTTCTCCACGTATGATTTTGCAAAATGATCAAATGCTGCATGGGGAGTATTTTTTGCAGCACATAAAAATCGCCAATTGCCTATCGAACTTCCGATAAGCCATCTTTTTCTTTTTGATGAAGGCAAAAACTCAGAAAAAACTGCTTGATCTAATCCAATTAAAGAAAGCGCTTTAGGGCCGCCTGCACCGCCAAGAATAGTTGATATATCTTTAGCTTGCAGACCTTCTTTAGTTATATGTTTCAGAGCGCCAGGACCTGCTTTGATAACCAAGCTATTCTGTTTTTTTATATTAATGAACGACATGACTTTTCCCATAATAACAATAAAGTATTAATTAATGCTTAGCGCAAAATTATACCCACTTTTGATAGAGGAAGAAATACTGCCCCTTTCATTTATAGATTTTGATGCAGAACCAATAACCGTAAACGGAATATTTTTTATTTCAAGAAATGACGTAACAAGTAAATTGGGATTTTGTCCAGTTGCAAGAACGATAGTTTTGGCAGGAATACTCATCTGCTTCCTATCAATCAGGATAGCTTTAACAGCACATTTACTTATTGATTCTATACTCGCTCCTCTCATAAACATTCCACCTAATTGAGTTAATTCTTGAATTAAAATCCATCGTGTTGTGCGACCCAGCTTATAAGCAAGTTTTTTAGAAGAACGCTGCAATATAGTAACTTTAGGAGATGGAATAGCACCCTCAGTATATTGAGATGCAATGCAATCAGTCATATTATTTTGCAAATAATTAGACGACGCTTGCAAAGGATTAGGAGTTTTCAGAATATACTTTGCCACATCACAAGCAACACCTCCAGCACCTATAACAACAACTGGAGATTGCACTGGAAATTTAAATTTTAAAACGTCTTCATATGTGAGAACTCTCACGCCAGATTCATATGTAAACTCAGGAATATTAGGAGATGTACCGGTTGCAACTACCACATGACTCCATTTATCTAAAATTGCATCATTTTCTTCAAAAGCTGTGCTAATTTTTATTTTTACGCCCATCTTCGGCGTGTTAAATTTAGCTAAAATTGGAGTAATAACAAAATTTGCTTTTGAGGGTTGAAGAAATCTCACCACATTTCTAAATCTTTATATCAATTTACTGTCAAACCTGATAACGATGAAAATCCGATAGTAGTTACACAATATTCATATATTATTCCTGTTGATTCACGAGTTCGTATTTTTGAAAAAGATAATAATGTCCTCATTAAGCGAAGTTGAAAATAACTAATGGGAAAACCTATGATAAATTCAATCTTGTGACAAAAGATCAATTGAATGATTAAGCAAATAAAAAGCTTTTACCATCGCACTTTTTCAATAAATCTTGAAATGGATGCACCGATGCATTTGTACCACTATGTTCAAATCGAGAAATTAGAGCTATCAAATAAAATGTCATGAACAATATTTCTAATGTCAATATCTTCTGCTAAGTATGGAGTTAAAAATTCATCGAATATTTTTTTCATATTTGTCATAGTTACAATCATTATTTATTAATAATTAAAGTATATGATGATTTCCTATTTCTCAAGGCGTATCCTGATTTAAATATCGGTCATTCCATCGTTGTTCATCATTCATAGGTATTCACATTTATTTAAAATAGTTTTACCATTTAGCCTGTGTATTTAACTGCTCCAACAATAAAACCATTTTTTGCATATTGTCCATCGGTAGTTTCAAGTTAACATTAGCTCCGCCTGGCAAAATAAAATCTACTGAAAAAATCTCTTGATTATCAATGTTAGTTATTTGGCATCTAGCATCAATCACTAATATCGATTCTGCGCCTAGCGGATATTTAGAGCCAGATTGGTATTCTTCAAGGAAATTCGACTTTCCTTCCTCTGGAGATTGCTGAAATTCAGAGATAATTTTTTCAAAAGAAGGTGCTTGTTTGTTATGCTGTTGTTCAAAAAATTTGCTTGCCGATCCCAAAATGAATTGCGTCACTTTGCGAGTAAGCCAAAATTTATATTCACTTTGATCTGTTGTATTAAAACGAAAGATAATCCGATCATCATTTGGGAGATAGGTTCCGCTGAATTGTCTAATATTCATATAAGATATATTCATAAAAAATGTATGATTACTATCAGTTTATACCTGATATTACTTTGGAAAACAATCGTAATGGTGTCAAATATTATCGCAGAGGAAACGTGAAGGGTTAAGCAAAGTACAATAACATTTGTTTTACGCATTAGATGTTACTCCTAAGCTTTAATTTTATTTCATCCTAACATATTTCACTTTTATCAAACAGCCACTGCTATATGCTGTCAAATATTTAAGGGGAAATAAGGGTCACGTCTCATCATACATCAAGTTTTGCAATTAATCGCAGAGGCGCTTCTGTTCCATCTTTTATTTTCATAGGTAACGCAAAAAGTACCGAACCAACAGCTGGTAACTGTCGTGCATTAGCAATATTTTCTATGATAATTTTGTCATTTTTTAAAAAAAGCTGATGAACTGGAAAACCGCTGTCTCCACAATCAGGAGATAAAGTGTCTATACCTAATCCATGTACATTCCTTTCTAACAATAATTGTGCTGCTTCTATTGAAACACTTGGAAATATAAGATTATTTCTATATTGAGCGTTATTCTCCCAAAATTGGCTCCAGCCTGTATAGAATAAAACGATAGAACATTTTTGGATTCGTTCATAATTTAATTCAAAATCGAAAATATCATTGACGCTAATTTTGTAAGCTTCATGTGACTTATTTGAAACATCAATCAAATAACATCTTGCAATAAGTTGATTAAGAGAAATTTGATCGATAGTTTTTGCACCCTTAATACAATGCGCGGGCGCATCTATATGAGTGCCAATTCCAGCTACCATATTGAGCTTATTCACTTGAAATTTTACTTCTGCATCACATGCTGCATAATCGAGGGTAATAAATTTTTTAAATCCACAATCAATATTCCATTGAGGAATATCCGAAGACAAGGAATGTGTTAGATCTATCCAGTGAGCGTTGTATATATTCATAAAACACTAATAATTATTTTTTGTTTAATTGATGAAGCATCATAGCGACTCACTAAAAAATTGTCGTGGACTATTTTAACTAGCTATTGCAGCTTGACAGGAATTCACCTACTACTGGTCAAATAACGACGACTCAGTTCGAAAAATAATATTTTTCATAGACTTCTGCACAGATTTTACATATAAGTTTATAAATGATACACTTCGTTCGTTTTTAAATAAATTGCATACAACAATGAGGAACTTCAATGAAGAAAATGACAAAAATTAGCGCAACAATAGCTTCGCTTTTAATCGCTGGAATGGCCAATGCAGCTACGCCAGGCGCTTATATCGGTGCGGGTATCGGCGGCACCATGCTCGACATACCTGACGTTACCGACCTTAGCGACGCCTACATTTCCATTTCACAAGAACGTAAAGGGTTTGGCGGCAGATTGTTTGCGGGTTACAACTTCAATAAATATATTGGACTAGAAACCGCTTATGCTGTTTACGCGAATGCAACTATCAAAGCTTCTATTCAGGATTTAGGGATAACCATTTCAGACACATATTCGCTGAGTGCATTGAGCTTGGTAGGCAAAGGTTATTTACCATTCGGTGAAAGCGGTTTCAACGTTTATGTATTAGGCGGTATGGCTGAAGTGATGGGTAAAGAACGCGTTAAGGCAAGTGGTTTGGGTGTTCCACCAATTAGTGACAGCCAAACGACTTACAAGCTTCGTCCAACCTACGGTGCGGGTGTAAGCTATGACTTTACTGATCACGTAACAACCAACCTTGAAGTATCACGTATTCAAGGCGAAGGTGACATGGAAACCAGCTCAAAAGCTATTCCAAACGCGGACATGATTAGTTTCAACCTGAGTTATAATTTCGGTTAACCATTCAGGTTTACTCTCGTAAAATACCCAGGCTGAAAATCTGGGTATTTTTTTACCCAGTTAAAAAATCGGAACAATCTAAAACTTTAAAGAAACAATCTAGAAAGTAATTCCAGCAGCATTAAATACATATGAAAGCCACCAAAAATGAGCTAGAATCCCATTTTATTTATGCGTGACTGGAAACGCTCATTTATAACAAAACTTAATAAATATCAATGTGTTGCTGCGTGACTAGGATCGGTAATATGAAAAATTGGGAAATAAAAGCACTAGAGTTACTGAAAAAAAGCTTCACAGGGATACCTCATGAATTAAATGAATTAGACTGGAAAGAAACCCTATCCTCTAATCACGAGAAATTAAGTAATCATTTATCAGCTTTTGCTAATAACCCTGGTGGAGGCTTCTTAGTATTTGGTATCGATAATAAGATACGACAACCCATTGGTATCAGTGCTCAGGATAGCGAACGCGTTATAACAACCCTCTCAAACCGAGCAAGAGGTACGTTAAACCCAGAAGTCATTATTGAACATAGTCATTTCGATTACCAAGAACACAATTTGCTTGTGATATTTATTCATGAGTCGCCCACAAAACCTGTCCATATGAAAAATGGCACCATCGAAGATAGCTATATACGTTCCGGCGGTTCTACACGGAAAGCTTCTCGTAATGAAGTAGGTGGTTTAATGCTAAATAGCCGCATACCACGCTGGGAAGAGCTTAATGCCACATCATTATTAGCTGAAAACGAGGTGCTAGCCTTACTGGACTCTTACGCTATACACGCACTGCTTAAA
>JABDBK010000077.1 GCA_013288655.1 Gammaproteobacteria bacterium
ACCCGCAGCGGCGATGATGGCAAAACCAACCTAGGGACTAAAGACCGTCTTTCCAAATCTCATTTACGTATTGAAACGCTTGGAACTCTGGATGAGTTAAATAGCAGCTTAGGTCTGGTATTGGCACATGGACCTGCTAATCAAGCAATTACTCTTGCCTTAAAACAAGTACAACAGGATTTATTTGATGCGGGTGGTGAACTTTGTCCGCCACACCGTCAGGCCATCACGGCAGAAAAAATTGCCAGGCTTGATTTGCATATTACGGAATGGAATGCCAGTCTACCGCCTCTAAAAGAATTTATTTTACCTGGTGGGAATTTGAAAGCTGCGAGCTGTCATTTGGCTCGTACCATTTGTAGACGCGCAGAACGCTGTCTTGTGGCTTTGCATGAAAGTGAGGCAGTCAATTCGGATGTGTTACGTTATTTGAATAGGTTGTCGGATTTGCTTTTTATTGCGGCGAGAATGTTGGCGCGTGAGACGGGTAGCAAGGAGGAGCTTTGGGAGCATAGTCGTCCACTAAGCTAACTCTCTCAGGAGGTTAGGATGATTATTTAATATCCTCAACAATTGACTGGTTGATCGCGGAATCGGCGTTATCCCTCTTTCATAACGACTAAATGCATTCACGCCACCGCCAAATAACGTCCCTGCTTCGTCTTGTCTGATATGCAGTTTTATACGAATGTTCTTGATAGCATCTGGCGTCAATAAACCATCTACCTTGGCACGAAATGCTTGTAATGCTTTTTGTGTTGCCTTTCGATCTTCATTGCCAATGACACCTTCATGACATGCATTACACCAATATCCAGGTTGTTGAACGGTGATAATGTGTTTTTTATAATGCAAGGTAAAAGGTTTTATTTGGTGATAATATGCATTTTTTCCACAAAACGGACAATGTTCTTTCTTTGTCATGACACAGCACCTCTTATTATTTCGCTTTAAATGAGATGATCATTTCACCTCGATTATCAACTTGAAATTTAATATAAAGTTCTACCTCTTTAAACGTCGACTTATATACATCCTGCCATGAAGCAAATTTCGCATGAATGGGTGTCATAGATTTATGGAAATCGCTGCTAGTAAGTGCCTGAATAGCATTTACTACATCCTGATCATTAAATTCCAAATCATATTGACCCTGCATTGCTGTAGCTGTCATACACAGCTTACCGACATCATCAAACGCTAATTTAATAACATCCAGCTTATATGTTGGTTTGTTCTTCTCTTTCATGATATTAACCTTTAAGGTTGTTTTTGTCAAATCAAATTGATGACGCGATTGAAAAACGATGGATGGAGGGTATTTGAATCGATTGTCAGATTTGCTGGCATGACATCGGTTGAAAAAAACCCTTACTACAAAATATGCGGTAAGGGTCAAGATATTACACCTAAGCAGGCACCGGTTTTTTTTTAGGCATAAAAAGGTCAGTAATCGTGCCTTCATACACCTCTGCCGCCAATGCAACCGACTCTGAAAGTGTAGGATGAGGATGAATAGTAAGTGACACATCTTCCACATCACAACCCATTTCAATCGCTAAAGCGATTTCTGCAATCAATTCACCGGCATTAGGACCGACTGCTGCACCCCCAATCACACGATGGGTTTTTTCATCAACAATCAACTTGGTGAACCCTTCGTCTCTACCTATACTCAAAGCACGGCCGCTCGCTGCCCATGGAAATACACCTTTTCCATACGTAATACCTTTTGCTTTGGCTTCGTTTTCAGTGATACCTACCCATGCAATTTCAGGATCCGTATAAGCGACACTTGGGATACATGTTGCATCGAAGTAATGTTTTAATCCTGAAATCACCTCAGCAGCTAATCGGCCTTCATACGTTGCTTTATGTGCTAACATGGGGTTACCGATGACATCACCAATGGCATAAATATGCGGGACATTGGTACGCATTTGTTTGTCGACCTGAATAAATCCGCGTTCATCTATTTTAATGCCTGCTTTAGCTGCATTGACTAAATCACCATTAGGTCTGCGGCCTACTGCTGATAAAATCTTATCAAAACGTTCTGGTTTAGCGGGTGCATTTTCACCTTCAAAGGTTACCCAAAGACCATCTTTTTTCGCTTCGACTTTTGTGACTTTGGTTTTCAAATAAATATTTTTATAACGTTTTTGAATGCGTTTTGTGTAAGGTGTGACTAAATCTTTATCCGCTCCTGGAATAAGTTGATCCATGAGCTCGACGATAGTAATTTCTGCGCCTAAGCCGCTATAAACTGTCGCCATTTCTAAACCAATAATTCCACCCCCAATGACTAACATATTAGATTTGGGATTTTCTAACTCCAAAGCACCGGTTGAATCAACAATACGTGAGTCCTCTGGTAAAAAGGGTAATTTAACCGGACGTGATCCTGCCGCAATAATTGCATTTTCAAAACGAATAATTTGCTTACCATTGACTAAGATTTCTTTATCGGATGAGAATTCTGCAACACCATGCACGACTTCAACTTTACGTTGTTTCGCAAGCGCTGCTATGCCGCTATTTAATTTAGCGACGATTTTATTTTTTTTATCTCGAAGTTTGTTTGTGTCTATTTTAGGTTTGCTATATTCAATACCGTATTCCGCCAATTCATGAGCTTCTTCCATAACTTTAACAGCATGTAATAAAGTTTTAGATGGAATACAGCCTACATTTAAACAAACACCCCCGATTTTTTCGTAACGTTCTATCAATGTAACTTTTTTACCTAAATCAGCAGCACGAAATGCTGCTGCATAACCGCCTGGACCACTCCCAATAACCACGACTTCTGTTTGAATAATTTCACTCATGAATAGGTTTCCTATAATAATAAACTTCGAATATCAGTTAATGCGTTACTTAAAAATGCGATAAAACGTGCGCCATCTGCACCGTCTATGACTCTATGATCGTAAGATAAGGATAGAGGTAACATCAAACGCGGAACAAATACGCCATCTTGATAAACCGGTTTGTATGACGATTTGGATATCCCTAAAATGGCAACTTCAGGTACATTCACAATAGGTGTAAAGGCTGTACCACCAATGCCGCCTAAACTTGAAATGGAGAAACAACCACCTTGCATATCGTTTGCTGTTAATTGCTTAGCACGTGCTTTTTCGCTTGCAAGCGCCAATTCTTTTGCTAATTCCATCAAACCTTTTTTATCCACATCACGAATCACAGGCACAACCAAACCATCGGGTGTATCCACTGCCACACCTATGTTGACATATTTTTTTAAAATTAAATTTTCACCGTTTGCATCCAGTGATGCATTAAATTGCGGATAAGTTTTGAGTGTGGAGGCAACAGCTTTCATGATAAAAACTAAAGGCGTTAATTTAACACCTTGTTTTTCAAAACTTGCCTTGTTTGCCGCACGAAACTCTTCCATATCCGTAATATCAGCTTCACCAAATTGCGTAATATGAGGAACTAACAGCCAATTGCGATGTAAGTTCTTACCAGATAATTTTTTAATACGTGAAAGCGATTGAGTTTCAATGGGGCCAAATTTAGAAAAATCAATCACCGGTGCAGACGGTAACCCCGTACCAGCAACTGCAGGTACTGCCGCAAGCCTGGCTTTAACAAATTGTTGCACATCTTCTTTTAAAATACGCTGTTTAGGGCCTGATGCTGCAACTTGCAAAAGATCCACGCCAAATTCACGAGCTAATTTACGAACGGCGGGACCGGCGTGTACATCAGCGTTATGACCGGCCGGAATGACAGTTCCTGTTTGCACAGGCGCAGGCTCTTCTGCTGGCTCTGATTTTTTAACTTCGACAGGTTCGGCTTTAGGCACTTCTGGTGATTCTGCTTGCGCTTCTGCATCTAGCATATCTAACACAACAATCACAGAACCTTGCGAAACCTTATCACCCACTTTGACTTTCACTTCTTTTATAACGCCAGCATCTGACGAAGGAACGTCCATAGTAGCTTTATCTGACTCTAAAGTCACCAAAGGAGAATCGACTTTAATGGTATCGCCCGGCTTCACCAAGACTTCTATCACATCGACATCGGAAGCACCCACATCGGGCACTGTTATATTCTTCATTACCAAGGTTATTCTCCCTTATACGGTTATCGGATTTGGTTTGTTCGTATCAATATTATATTTTTTTATCGCTGCCGTCACTTGACTCATAGGAACTGCACCTTCTTTAGCCAAAGCATAGAGTGCAGCGACTGCGATATGATGTCTATCGTTTTCGAAGAAATGACGCAAACGATCACGCGTGTCACTACGACCAAACCCGTCTGTTCCCAACACCGTGTAAGAGCGTAACCCAATAAATGGCCTAAGTTGCTCTGCATAAGCACGGACATAATCTGTTGATGCAATCACAGGCCCCTTACGATCTTTAAGACATTGCTCCACATAACTCATTGTTGGCTTTTGTTTAGGCATAAACATATGTTCACGTTGAAATGCTGTCCCTTCACGACTTAATTCATTGAAGCTGGTCACACTCCAAATATCTGCAGAAACACCAAAATCTTTTTGCAATAACTCGGCTGCCGCAATCACTTCATTTAAGATAGCACCGCTGCCTAATAACTGCACTTTCACATCCGATTTATTGCCTTCTTTGAATAAATACATGCCTTTGATAATGCCTTCTTCGACACCTTTCGGTTTAGCAGGCTGATGATATCGTTCATTCATGGCCGTGATATAGAAAAACACATCTTGTTCTTCTTCATACATCACTTTTAAACCATGCTGAATAATAACTGCCATTTCATAACCGTAGGCCGGATCATACGATTTACAATTTGGCACAGCGGATGCTGCCAATAAACTTTGACCATCTTGATGTTGTAAACCTTCACCTTCGAGCGTGGTACGACCCGCGGTTGCACCTATCAAAAATCCACGCGCACGCATATCCCCCGCAGCCCAAATGAAATCACCTACGCGTTGAAAGC
>JABDBK010000078.1 GCA_013288655.1 Gammaproteobacteria bacterium
AAACCCGATTGGTGGACACAACTTCCCATTTTTGAAGAGATATCAAAAGATGAAGCTGAAGCAAGATATCAATTACCTCTCAAAGATGGTCAATGGATACGTTGTATAGTCGTTACCATGGAAGATCTGGATTTTGATTTATTAAAAAGGCATGCTTATGTAGAAACTGTTATACCACAAGAAAACGGCAAATATGCAGTCTATCCTTTTGGGAATTACCCTCTTGATTATCCAACTGATGCACCCTCACAAGTAAGATTAATCACACGTACTGTCAAAGGTCGAATTGGATACTATGATGAAAATGCTGCTAAATCCAACCGGCTGCACATCATTCAATCTGATCCTAAGACTCCTGATGAAGGCAAAGAAATTATGGAACTTATTCGACAGGATGTCGTAGAAGCCATCGGTGGTAATCATACATTCCAATTATTTGTAGAAAGTTGCGCTTGCTGGTCTCAAAAAATTATAGTTGCTGCAGAAGGTAAAACTGCTCCAAATCTTTTCATTATGCCTGTCAAGGAAATGCATCCCACCAATAAAAAAACTTGAATGGTTTGTCCATACCACACCGCGCATTCAATCGACCATACTCAATGCTTTTCGATTGTTTGCTTATCTTGATGGAAAAACTATTCATAAAGATGGTAAACACGTCTACAAAACAGCGACATTTCCAAAAACAGTAGATGAATTATTTATACATCAACCTGCTTATTTAAAGAAGCAAGTTGAAGAGGGTCGCTTGCATGGTGTCATGACTTATGGAAATTAACATATATCCTTAATATTATCTTAATCTTTCATCAGTATCATTAATAACTCATCGATATAACAAAAGGAATTGTTATGTTTAGATCACTCTGCCCATCCTCCGTGAAAAAAATAAATAATTTTCCTAAAGAAGCCAATGGAAAAAAAATCAAATATGAAACAACTGTATTTAACAACTGGGGAAAAACTGTTGAAAATTATCCATCTTTTCTATTTTATCCTAGAAGCATTGAAGGCATCAGTCATATTATTACATATGCAAAACAAATTGGAAAAACCGTACGTGTTGCGGCTTATAGACATAGTTGGTCGAATTTATTTTCTGACACTAATCAAGTACTCATCTCTTTAATTGACAAAAAAGAAGTCGAGTCTTTTCCAGCCACGCATAAGTTACTTAATCATTCTAATCCATTTCAGTCGATTGAATTAGTCGGTCATGAATTTAAAGAAGATGGAAAAATTAAACATTTATGCAAAATTGGGTCCGCCACCACAAACGAACAGTTTCGTCAATGGGTCATCAACTCATTTAACAGTAAAGGATCAGATACTTCATGGACAGTACCTTTAAATGTCGTCATGGTTGAATCTACTTTTGGCGGCACGAATGCTGTTGCGTGTCACGGTGCTGGAATTCAACATAAGACCCTTTCTGATTTAGTCACCGAAATTGAATTTGTCAATTTTTATGGTAAATTACAAAAAGTGGGTTATAACATCACTGATCCAGAAGACAAACAAAAAAGAAGGCAAGGAACTTATAAAAACAGCATCAGCCTGTTTTGGAATGCTGGGAGTTGTGACATCCATCACTGTTAAATTAGATCAATTAACGCATGCACGCATGAAGCCTGTTAAACCAAGATTAGCGTTAGCAGTTCCTCCACCTCACGGATATATGTTACCTAAAGAAGTACCTGTCGAAGTAATGCAAGATGTGACAGCCGATGATTTAAAAAAAGCAGAAGCTGATTTTATTTCACATTGTGAAAATGATTATTATGCTGAATGGTTTTGGTTCAGCCTATATCCTAAGTGTTGGGTAAATTGTTGGAAAAACGATGGTCTTGAACAAGATTCCAAAGATTATCCAACCTCCTTCATGACTAAATTGCAAGAGACCGAAGAATATTTGGCAGAACTTTCTAACCAATCGATTATGAAATTATTGCCCGCCAAATGGCAAGCAAGCTTATTATCTGACGCTGCTATGCTCACTTTGCCTGCAGAACGAGAAGTGACAATGCCTTTGATCGATGGCTTACATTTTCAACGCGGCATTCAAAATATGCGCGCGCTTGATATGGAATTTCAAATTCCTATTCCTGCTCTACCCAATGGTAAACCCGATTGGAGCATCTGCCAAAAAGCATGGTGGGATGCGATTGTAACGGTTTATGAATGGATGGAAAAAAAGAATAAAATACCCATGCGTTTACCGCTAGAAATGAGAATTATGAATGGATCAGATGCCACGATGGCATCTGAACATGGCAATACATTGGGGACATGCGCCATTGAAGTACTCACCGTAGGCGATGACTTGGTGGATCCTGATGAATGGAAAGCCTTTATGCAAGACATTACTGATAAATGGTCTAAGTATACCGATTTCGCTGGTAAACCCTTAAATATCAGACCTCACTGGGCCAAACAATGGGAAGGCCTAACGATTGCACGTAAAGATATCATAGATTATATAAAAGAAGATGCTTATAAAGATCAAATTCCCCTTTATAAACAACATTTAGATCATATTGCGAAACAAGGCGGATATACTATGGATGATCTGAAATTATTTTCTAATCCATTGCTTGATAGTATCTTTTACCATGAAAAATCCATAAAAAAAGATATTGAAACTAAACAATCGACACCGCTTCCGCAATTTGATAATGAAAACTCAGAACCTGTTTACAGCGAAGAAGAAGTTGCTAAAATAAAAAATTTAATTGAAAAAGTGAGATTAGCACACAAATCTCAACAAAATCACCTTCTGGAATTGATTAACGAAAACCATCAAGAAGTTATCATGAAAACAAATGAACCTGCAAAATCCAATGCCCTGCCCTCGCAAACTTTATTTTCATCGTTATCCACTGAATTAAAAGAAAATCAGAATAAATTAGCATTGCTCGAAGATAAATTAAAAATGCAGCATAAATTATTTAAAGAAGCTATTTCTGAATCACCACAAAAAGTTGAAGATCAGCATCATAAAAGTCGCTGTTGTCTATGGTTTTAATTGTAGAGAACAGCCTCTTACGTGGATTCGTAAGAGGTGTTTGATACAAGAATTAAGCATCAACCGTGTTCTTTGATTTAACCGGAACACCGCAAATCGTTTCAACCAGAATCGCAGCAACTTCATAAGGATTTGCATTAGCGCCTGGTCGTCTATCTTCAATATATCCATAACCTTTGCTTGCAACAGGTCTTGGAATACGAACCGATGCGCCACGATTGCCAATACCTGATTTGAACTGTGAGATATGAGCTGTTTCATGTTTTCCAGTGAGACGCATTTCTAAATCATGCCCGTAAACGGCAATATGTTCCTTGTGTCTACCTTCTAATGCTTTGATAGCTTTATTAATAGCTTCCATACCTGTTTTAGGATCACGCATGGCAGCCGTTGAAATATTGGTGTGTTTACCTGCTCCATTCCAATCACCTTTGACAGGTTTTGGATGCAGTTTTGCAGTGATATCGTGATCTTCGCCTAAACGATACAACAACCAGCGAGCTAACCATAAATGATCAGCAACGGTAACTGGATCAGCACTTTCATCTTCGACACCGCGATAACCTATTTGAAATTCCCATTGACCTGGCATGACTTCAGCATTGGTGCCATAAAGCATAATGCCCGCATCCAGACAAGCTTGAGCATGTTCTTCAACTAAATGACGACCAAACACTTCGTCCGCGCCAACACCGCAATAAAAAGGACCTTGAGGCGCCGGATAACCGCGATCTGGCCAACCCAACGGTTGTTGTCCATCAAATAAGGTATATTCTTGTTCGAAACCAATCCATGGATCTTGATTTTTCCCACCGCGCTTCATGACATCGACTAAGTGGGCGCGTTTATTGCTTGGATGAGGAGTTATACCATCTGGATTGTATACTTCACAAAGTGCTAAATAATTTCCTTGGCCTAAAATAGGATCTTTTACAACACAAACCGGCTGTAGTATGAGATCAGAATCATGGCCTACGGCTTGATAGGTTGAGGAGCCATCAAAACTCCATTGAGGCAAATCTTCAACGGACAATGATTTTTTATTATGCGGCACAATCTTGACTTTGGAACGTAAAGCTTGGGTCGGATCGGTTCCATCGATCCATATATATGTGACTTGTGACAAATTCATATCTTACCTCGAGCAAGGAGTATTTGAACAATGACTAATCGGGATAAGATTTTAACTAAACTAAAATCATTTTTATAGTTATTTATAAACACAAACTCAGAGAAGCCCAAGTACTGTCATGCCAGCATGCTTTTAGCTGGCATGACATCCCCTATGAATTTCGCGCCAGCAACTAATTAATAAAACTAGAATGTCTCAACCAATTCTTATCTGGATAATAAGCAACAACCAGTGTTTTTTCTTTAATAGTATTGATCAATGATTTCACAATTTTATTATCCACTGCAAAACATCCCCAGCTACGTCCCATCATGCCTCTTGCTTTTGCAAAGCTAGAGCTTACATACCATGCACCATGAAACACAATACTGCGGTTATAGGCATTATCATTGATATTATGTTCGAGTCCTTTGATACGTAATGAATAGCCTTTTCCACCCGTGTAAGGCGCATCGGTAATAAATACACCAAGGCTAGACTTCAAGCTGCTGGGTTTATTTGAAAAAGAGGTAGGTTTTGCAGTACCACTGTTGGTGCCATGTGCAACCCATGTATTGAATAAGACTTTCAAATTTTTCATATCAATGACCCATAATCGACGCTCCGTCGAAGGCATGGAGTAATCCACTATAGTTAAAACTTGTTTTGGATTGAGCCCTAATTTTTCAGCTTTACGATAAGCGGTTAAACTTTTTTTCAAAACATCGGGGCTTAAA
>JABDBK010000079.1 GCA_013288655.1 Gammaproteobacteria bacterium
GTCTGATACACAACGTTGTGAAAGATCAGCATGTTAGCCAAGAGATGATTAAAACGAATAATTTTACGTTGATTAGGCCGCATGTTATCGCTGATAACACCGCCGCCACCAAAGCGAATCCAGCTAACAAACTCATTAAATTCTTCACTTTTACAAGTTGCAGCTTGTATCATTCGGCGCATCTCTGGGTCATTGATATAGTTTAACAAAAATATAGTACGCTCAACACGCCCTAATTCTCTAAATGCGAAATATAATTTATTTTTTCTACTTTTGGAACAAAGCTTACGTAATACTGTTGAAGCTTTTACTTTACCTTTGAAAATCGAAATAGCTACGCGAAGCATATCATAATAATGAGTTTCAATTAATTCCCAATCAATTGGTTTTTCAGTAAAAATCTCGTCAATATTTTCATAATGATCATCACGCGAAGCTTTATAATAATAAAGATGTTTGAATTGTTTAATGCGCGGCATAATTTGTATTGCAAGCAATGCAGCGAGCCCAAATAGTACTTCACTTTGCGCCCATGAATCTCCGTGAACCTTTTTAGCTTGCATATCTGAATCATTTTCTACAACACCGTCCAGCAAATAAATACTTTCATGAGCACCGCAAGAAATAAAATTACTGAACGTAGCAATATACCTATCAGAGACATGATAATAACCGACACCACCATATCTACCATAGCGAATGTGATGAGCGGCTAATAAATTTTGCGTGTACATGTCCCAGAATGTCCCATCCACTGACAAACTATCGCCTGGTCCCCAATGCTTTGGTAAAGCAAACATATTGTAACGATTGATTAGTATTGTGATCACTTTTAATAACTTCTGATCATTAACATGATGATTGAAAAGCCATGCTATTTGTTTTCGGGTAAATTTTAATAGGCAGCGTTCTGCTTGCGTCGGGCCCATATTACATCCATAAGACAATGATGTTGCAACAAATCGTGAAGGATAATCCGGTATTTTTGTTTGATATCCAGAGAGAGGTTTGAAATGAGCACTCAAAGTTAGCCAATTTTCAAGCTCAACAATCACATCGACAATACTTTTTATTGGCATTTCTCCCATAATCATTTGTTTGATTTTTTCTAAATCAGGATGCTCTTTTTTCTTTGGTAATTTTTTTAAAATTGGCAGACTATTTTCGATGATTAAATAAGGATTGTCGTGATAATTCTCATCAACTTTTCTTGCCGTTTGCTGTAGTTGTGCCTGTTTCGATGCGGTAAATTTTACTGATTCCTTTGGAAGGTTAGCTAATTCACAATATTTGTCTACTTCTATTTCAAACTGCTCCCATGTAATAAATTGTTTATTCGGATCATCAAAAATAAATCCACCTTCTACGTAAGAATCACCGCAACTTAGATCACCCATGAGTACTGTGGCAACAGCAATTTCGTAGTAACGGCGATTTATTTTTTTAATGACTAAGTTTTTTTCTCTCTTAAATCCAGTAACCGCTTTGAACCATCCATCTGATAATAAACTTAGATCAGGTTGAATAGCTTGATCAACTTCTAAATCGATCCACTCCCTGTGAGAATGACGATAAGACATAATAAATGCTAAAGCAGTTTCAATCGATTTATCATTGGATGATGAGAAAATACTTAGATTTTCGAGCAATTGGAAAATGACATGCCGCTTATTATTGTAGGGTTTTAACATCCAAGCAATATGGTTTTCTCCGGTGAGACCAAGGTATTCTCTGCATTGTTCAATAATTTCATCTGTTTTCCCATTCAAATGCTGTTCAATTGCATGAATTTTATCATGTGCAGCCTCATTATTTTTTAAAGCAAGCAACGTATTGTAAAGCAATAAAATAAATTGGTCGGTTTTCTCTGCTTGTTTAAGGCGATATTCTTCTAGCTTGTATTTGGCTTGTGCTTCAATATTTTTAATCCACGTAATCAACACCTGAACTAAGTCATCAATGGCTGCAGCGGTTTTCATATAAATAAAGATTGTAGCTAGAGAATAGCGCTTGACAGGTTTCATGGCTTTCATGTCATCCATATCTGCTGTCATCGCTTCATCTCTTAACTGTTCAATACGTGCAGGTGCAATAAAATCCAAATTGATATTAATTTTTTGACGTAGTGATCTCATCTTATTAACGTACTGAACAAATCCTTTGATATTATTGGTCGTTGGTTTTTTTGGCTCTAATTTTAGCATCTGCCACGATAAAATCTCATCATCATTTTCCTCTGGTTTTACAAGCCCAACAATTATATCTATTAATCTTTTTTGCTCTTCTGATAATGAATTAAATATTTTGCCGTAATTGTCATTATTGACTACGGTTCTAGCTGCTCGTGCGAGCCTTACAAGCTTTTGAAACGCAGGCAATTCAAATCTAGATTTAATGAGTTCATCAATCACACAGTTAATAATATCAGCCAGATTTTCTTTTGTTGTTGCTGCATCTAATGCTGCAGCTTTCATGATTTTTCGACGTTCTTTTTTATCCGGATTTATTTTCAAAAATTCTCTGATTATTTTTATATGACGGTGGCGAGTCAATTTGCTGTAATTATTGAGGTCAGTTGCTTGATCAACGTTAATCTTTTCGGCAATATATTTTATAATTGATGCATCTAGCTTTTTTACCTTTATAGGGCGACCTAAATATTGATAGCATTTAAGCGTTATCATGAAGCCTAAACGTGAAATTGGTAAAGCCTTTTTTGTTTTTGAATTAAGTAAAAATAATTCCTCTGCTGTCGGCGTAAAAATTTCTTGCTGTTCTTTGTGGCTTAAATTGGGCTTTATTCTTGGGTATGCAGTTTCATGTATGGCCGCCATTTTTATTCTCTTTTAAATATCTATACAGCGTTGGTTTAGTGATATTATGTAGCTTACAAATTTCCATTATGGATAAATCACCTTTTTTATAATGCGCTATCATTTTTTTTATTTGATATTTGTTTAGTAAACATGGTCTACCGCCTAACCGGCCACGTACACGTGCCGCTTTCAACCCCGCTTGGGTTCTTTCTTTTATTAATTCTCTTTCAAATTGAGCTAATGCACCGAAAATATGGAAAATTAACTGTCCACCGCTGGTCGTGGTATCAATACTTTCTTGCAAACATTTAAATCCTATCCCTTTTTCACTTAATTCTTTCACTGTTTGAATAAGGTGGGTTAATGATCGTCCAAGCCGATCTAATTTCCACACGACCAACGTATCGCCTTTACGTAAGCATGCTAAAGCTGAATGCAGCCCCGGGCGCGCAGTTTTTACGCCGCTAGCAATATCGCTAAATATTTCCTCACACCCGGCACTTTTTAAAGCATCTTCTTGCATGTAAAGATGTTGATCGTCCGTTGAAATACGCGCATATCCTATTAACATTTTTTTAGGTTCCTATTGATAAAATAGGTGAAGATGGTAATATAACTCGTCGTTTGAGATCAAGATATTTAACTATGAAATTTTAACCACTTTCGTACTGATTTTTTGGAAAAATGCATAAGTTATTTGTAGCTGAATCTCAGGTAACAAAAACCTCCGTTTTTGAGACTGTTATTAAAAGATAAAAATATGAATAAAAATGTTGCTGTTGTTGGCGCAGGCATTGCAGGATTAACTGCGGGTTATTATTTAAAAAAATATGGCTACACCGTTACAGTGTTTGAAGCGTCTAATCGAGTTGGCGGCAGAATGACAACAGATAGGATCAACGATTGTTTGATTGATCGAGGCGCTCAATTTCTATCTTCTGATTATTCCACGCTCTTGCCTTTGATTCATGAATTAGGTATGAAATCAGAATTGGTTGAGACAAGCGCGTGGATGGGCATTGTTCGCAATCATAAAATCAATAAAATTTCTGCAAATAATTGTTTTTCACCTGTCACAAGTGGTTATCTAAGTTTAAAAGAAGCATTTCAATTTTTGCTCAGAATGAAACGATGGAAATCTAAAATCGTTTCGTTACCACTTGATGACTATGCAGCTTGGGATAATTTTGACGATGAATATGCAGACAAATTTATTCTTAGAGAGTTTGGCAAAAACATCCTTGAATATATGATTGAGCCGCAGATGCAAGGATTTCATTATCAATCCCCCGAACAAACATCAAGAGTACATGCATTGATGCTTCTATGTTTCATGCTAAAAAAAGGAAAAGTAATGAGCCTTCGTTATGGAATGGGCTCATTACCAGAAAAGTTAGCTACCATCCTTGATATAAAATTCAATTGCTCTATTTTATCATTAAATATCGCCCCTGCTGGAAATGTTACGCTAGAATCAAGTACTGGAAAATTTTACGCAGATCGAGTTATTCTTGCTGCGCCCGCAAGTATTGGAAAAGATATATTTAAATCTTCTAATGAAATTGAAACGAAGCTGCTACAAACCCAATACAGCTCAACAATTAATATCGGCATTGCAACTGATTCAAATTGGACGTTGCCTAAAGAATTGCGTGAAGTTTATGGTATTTTAATACCACGACGTGAAAGGCAAAGAATTGCTGGAATTGGAATTGAATCAAGAAAAGGTGCTGGTAGAGTAAAGGAAGGTGAACTTTTTGATATCATGCTAGATAGTCGCCATGTCTCAGAGTTATTCGAAATGACTAATGATGAAATATTGAAAACCATTTTGCCTGAACTTGAAAATTATTTTCCAAGGTTATCTGAATCAATTCGTCTGTCACATTTCACTCGATGGAAAGATGCAGA
>JABDBK010000080.1 GCA_013288655.1 Gammaproteobacteria bacterium
AAATAGTTGCGTCCTATTTAAACGGAAGTGGTTTAGTAATTATAGTATTTAGTCTATTAATATTAATTGATTTAACTCAAATGACTTTTAAAATACCGCCAAGAATTCCGGAATAATACTTCTATTCAATACTAATTTCTTAAAAGTATAGGTAAAAAAATGAATGTAAAAAATAAAAAACAGAAGCTTCATGATTTTGATCCCTATCAACCCAATAATATCCCGCTATATGAAGCTATCTATGGCAAAAACTTAATCTCATTAGGCGGATTAGCAGCCATCGATAATATGTTCTCAGATTTAAACATACGGGGCCTAAAAGCATTAGATATAGGATTCGGGATAGGCGGCGTCGCTTTCTACTTGGCAGAAAAATACAAAATGAAAGTGACCGGAATAGAAATACACCCTTGGATGGTGGAATACGCTAGAACCCATACCCCTGTAGGCCTCTTAAACTCTCTTGAGTTTCACACCTACAATAGCAATGGCAGTTTCCCCTATGATCATGAAACGTTCGACCTAGTATACAGCAAAGGCGTTTTAAACCATGTTGCTGATAAGGTCGGCTTGTTCAAACAAGCCAATACAGTGCTGAAGCCTAATGGTTTATTTGTGATTGCCGACTGGATTTTCCCAATAGCAGCAACTGAGAACCTAGCGCCCTTAGTTTGCGAAACAAAAGAATCTTATGAACAAGCTTTACTCAATACTGGCTTTAGTGAAATTAGCTTTCGAGATGACAGTAAATTATTCCTCAACTATGCGAAGGAATTATTGACTCAACTATCTAATAACCAAACTTTCATAAAGCAAAAATACGGTGAAGAGTTATTTCTAATCATTCAGAAGCAACATGAAGACCTCATTGAGAAAATCCAACAACATCAAAAAATAGCCACTAGGATTGTGTCAAAGAAAACGTCATACTAACAAACACGATATCACTCCTGTTAAGTATTACCTTTACAGATGTGATTTCAAAAACTAGAAATTTGGAAATGGAAGAGATACATAATTGACGCTAACTTTACAAAAAAATCGACTGCGGATGTTAAATAGTAATAAAATATATTGAAATCAATCAACTATGATTATATTTAAAATGGGTAAACGGTTTTATTGCTAACTTCCGTTCTAAAAACCACCTCTCCAAATCCTGTCGTCAATGATCACATTGACGACAACCCCTCCCCAGCTCACTTCTAAAGATATTCTTCTTTTTTTAATGTTATACTGGAATGATAAATGCATATGAAAAAAAATGAGGCGCAACGACCTATGAGCAACGATGCACGCTTAGCCACGCTTGAGACGGCTTTTATCAGTATCAATTCTACACTGCTTGATATGAAACGGTCATTCGATGCAATGGACAAAAAATTTGACTCTAAACTTGATGCGATAGATAAAAAATTTGACTCTAAGCTTGATGCAATAGATAAAAAATTTGACTCTAAGCTTGATGCAATAGATAAAAAATTTGGGTCTAAGCTTGATGCAATGGATAAAAAATTTGAGTCTAAATTTGATGCCATGGATAAAAAACTCGAATCTAGATTTGATATTCTACAAAATCGTCTTTGGTCCAACTTCTTATGGCTAATGAGCATGATCATTGGTCTCGCAGGTCTCATCGCACATACTCAGCATTGGTTTTGAACGGCTTGTTTATTTTGATAGATAACAAGAAAAATATGCAAAAAACCTTAAAGATATTTATCTTATTATGTATTACCTTCACAGTGTACGCACAAGATACGCAACGTAAAAAAGAAAAAGATGCGAGATTCTTGCAATTAACCAAGGATGCAAAATTAACCGATTTGACCGAATCACCAAATGGGAATTTGAAACATCTGCATGGGTGACATCTGGCGCTATTCATGCTGTGGATATAGATGGTAGTCACTTAAGATTTGTAACCGATGGCGGTGAATTGCGAGTTGTGCAATCTGGACCATATAAAAGTAACATAATTGTTAACCAACATCGTTATCGTTTCAAAGGTAATACTCCATTAGGTAGCTATAACTGGGATTGGCTATTCACACCGACAGGAAAACAAATCAAGTTATATAAAAAAATTGACTAATTGAGAAAAGAAATGGATATCTTTTTACATCTCTATAATTGTATTCTAAAAGGTTAATTCATGAAAAATTTATTCTGTATTGTATTTTTATTATTGTTAATTTTACCTATAAAAATTCTTGCCATTTCTCAACAGAGCTTAAAAAAATATCCATACCAATTGCTTACAAATGACTATGGCATCCTAAATGAAGCCAATTTAAAAAGATATGTTGACGGCATGAATCCTAAACAATTCAAATGGCATATTACAGGCTTAGATTACTGGCAATGTTTCCCTACAAAAGACGTGACTGTATGGTACGATAAAGGCACCTACGATCCCTATGATAAAGTTGTTAGAAGTGATCCTCACATCACCATAAAAATTTCTTCCATGTTAGTACATGACTATGAACCAAGAAGGAATTTTTCTATTGATTATGCTAAAGAAAAAGTAGCAACCTGGAAACGTTTAATGAAAAATCAACAATATGTATGCATTGGTGGCGCTTATGCTGGAACATATAAAAGAATAGTGGATGGAAGAAAAATTACAGAATATGGGTGGATATTTGAAAATCTAAAGACAAAGAAAGGATGCGATTCCTATTTTTCTGGATGGTGTAGTTAATACAAGGGAATAAATCATATGAAGCCCTTGAGTTGTTTAACACGATTTACAATAGCATCCAGCATGGGTTGGATTCACTTATGATAGAAAAAATTACTTTTAATCTTATTCAGCAATACATCAATGGATGGAAGAAAAATGACCTTCCAATGATAATATCTTGCTTGACGGAAGACTGTGTTGTCATTGAATCTCATGGACCAACTTATCATGGCGTTTCTGATATTGAACAATGGTTCAAGTTTTGGTTGGAAGCAAACAGTAAGATAACAAAATGGTATATCCATTCTTTTTATTTTTGTGAGAACAAAAAAACTGCTTTTGTTGAATGGGATTTCGCTTGTATTTCAAACGACGTTGAATATAAATTACCAGGCATCAGTCTTGTCCAATTCATTGAGAAAAAAATTTCTTTCATTCATGAATATCGGATGACTCACAAAGCATATGAATGGGGAAAAAACGAATTAAAATCTGAGTAGAATTTACAAATTAACACAAAAAATCATGATTGAAAAATAAAATTATTTAATATCAATAAGTTAAAATTAACAAAAATTTCATGTCAATTTAAGTTAATGCGCTATAGGGAATTAGGAAGTCTGTATGCAAGTTATCAAACAAGATCAAGTTCAAGAAAAAATCATTATCATTCGCAATCAAAAAGTTATTGTCGACACTGATGTTGCTGAATTATATGGAGTAGAAACAAAGCGTATAAATGAAGCAGTAAAAAATAATACAGAAAAATTCCCAAAAGGCTATCTGTTTAGCCTCAATAAGCAAGAGAAAGACGAACTGGTCGAAAATTTCGACCGGTTTAGAAAGTTGAAACACTCATCTGCATCATTGAAAGTTTTCACTGAAAAAGGCCTCTATATGCTGGCAACTATCTTAAAGAGTCCGAAAGCCGTGGAGACCACCCTCGCTAGCATTTGAAATCATTGTTGACATACAGGAGCATAAAGAACTCGCCTCTATTCTTGCATTGTGTTCTACTTCTTATTCAGTGCACCAATGTTTTAATAAAACCTCAATTTATGCTCGCAACAATTATATAAGGAAATAGTAATGCACTCCCGTATTTTTAAAATACCATCCATTGATCTTGAGGTTCCACCTGAGCCTTGTGCCGAATTCAAACCTAGTCCTTTGAATCAGGTAACGATAGGCGATCTCCATGGCAATACACTTAAATTTATTCATTTTCTTATTTTTAACCATATCATGACTATGCGAACGCGGAGCACTTATGCAAGATTTGTTAAACTTTACAAGAAAAAACCCGAAGAAATAACCCAAGAGGACGTTGCTGAACTGAAATTGATCTTAGACAATGCTGACATCAATCCTCATGCAGTAGGTTTAGAGAGAAATTTAGGCGATAAGATTGCCGATCGTGGCCAAGATGATTATAAGACACTTAAAATATTAGAAAAAATGGGACAAGCTAAACTCCCTTATGAAATATTATTTTCTAATCATGATGCAGCATTTTTAGCTCGTAGAAAAAGTCGGCATACACCTTATTTATACAAACCTTTCGCGCTCGATGATGGAGCCCAATGCAATTCACTTCATACACTTGGAATGCTGATTTTAAAAGGTATCATTACTGAAGAAGAAGTCGAGCATATTATAGAACACTATTATAAACCTTATTTAAAAATAACAAGCTATTCAATCGATGATACAGTAGTACCTCCGATATTGACGTTTTATAGCCACGCACCCATAGGATTAGAAACCGTTGAAGCATTAGCTAACAAATATTCTGTTTCATATAATGACAAAACGATACGCGCACTCTGCAATACAATCGATGAAATTAACCGTGCTTTCCGTAAATCAGATTTTATTGAAGATTATAAAGCCGAAGTTGCAGCTGCGAAATCAGCTGGGACATATAGTGATGACGTGACATCACTAGACTATCCTTTATTTCGTGCGGCATGGACCCGAAGTAAGAATGACAAAGGATTGAAAGTTCCTTCTTATCAAAA
>JABDBK010000081.1 GCA_013288655.1 Gammaproteobacteria bacterium
ATCAATTAGCTCAAATCGTTGTTCTTTGATCGTGAGTTCCCAGCTTTTGCTTTGTCTTACTGGCTGAAATTTCCATTTAAGTAAATGAGCTAATAATACAGCTAATCGGTTTACGAGTTCTCTTTTTTCGCGTTTCCCTAGGCTTTCAATTTCCTCGGCGATATTTTTAACATCAATTTCTGACAATTTTCCTTTTTTTAAAAGTTGAGCATTATGGATGGCCCATGCGTAAAAATCTTTTTCATACGTCATGTCGGGTTTTCTATTCTACTGTGACTGACTTCGCTAAATTTCTAGGCTGATCGACATCAGTGCCTTTAAGCACAGCCACATGATAAGCCAATAACTGTAAAGGTATAGTATAAACAATAGGCGCAAGAATAGGGTCTACACTTGGCATTTCAATAATATGAATACCAGGATCGGATGTTTTAACCGTGTCGGTAAACACAAATAACTCACCGCCTCTCGCGCGGACTTCATGCAAGTTTGATTTGAGCTTTTCTAAAAGTTCATCATTAGGTGCAATGACGATGACAGGCATATTTTTATCGACTAAAGCGAGTGGCCCATGTTTTAATTCACCAGCGGGATAGCCTTCTGCATGTATATAAGAAATTTCTTTTAATTTGAGAGCACCTTCGAGAGCAATAGGATATAAAGCACCGCGGCCTAAAAATAAGGCATGTTCTTTGTCAACAAACTGTGTCGCCATGCGAGCAATCGTAGGATTGAGTTCAAGTATAGATTTAACAATAGCAGGCAATTTGTGTAGTTCAGCGACTAAGTGTCGTTCGACATCTGCTTGCATATGATGTTGTTTGCCAAGAGCCATAGTTAACATGAGTAATGCGGTTAATTGCGTGGTAAATGCTTTGGTGGACGCGACACCAATTTCAACGCCTGCCCGCATCATAAAATGGCATTCGGATTCGCGTATCAAGGAACTTTCAGGCACATTGCAGATAGCTAGCGTGCTTAAATAACCACTCTTTTTTGCAAGCCGTAATGCAGCCAAAGTGTCGGCTGTTTCTCCTGACTGCGAGAGCGTCACAAATAAAGTATTGGGTTTTACGACGGCTTTACGGTACCTAAATTCACTCGCCACTTCAACTGAGCATGGAATGCCTGCTAGAGCTTCTATCCAATAGCGTGCCACCATAGCTGCATGATAACTCGTACCGCAAGCAATGAATTGTACATGTTGGACCTGTTTAAAAGAGGCTTTTGCTGACAATCCAAAAGCACTATCAAAAAGTGTATTTTTGCTTAAGCGGCCTTCAAGATTGGTGACGATAGCCTGGGGCTGTTCAAAAATTTCTTTGCACATATAGTGCCTATATTCACCACGTTCTGTCATGTCAGCATTCATGTCAAGCTGCTTTGTTTTTCTTTCAATGGTGACGCCTTCAGCATCATAAATTTGAATGGTATTTCGTTTAACAACAGCAATATCGCCTTCTTCCAGATAAATGAATTGCTTGGTAACGGGTAATAATGCCAAAGGGTCGGATGCAAAGAAATTTTCGCCAGCACCGATGCCTATGACGAGCGGACTGCCGTGACGTACGGCGATCATCACATCCGGGTCATGAGTTGACATCATACCGAGTGCGTAAGCACCTTCCAGGTCAGCAATGGTTTTTTGTGTTGCCTTTAAAAAATCAGAGGTGTTTTGATAATGATAATGTAATAAATGTACGATAGTTTCTGAGTCCGTTTCAGAATGAAATGTATAACCTTTGTCGATGAGAAAAGTTTTTAACTGCTCATGATTTTCGATAATGCCGTTATGTACGAGTACAAATGAATCGTTTGATATGAGTGGATGCGCATTTTGTTCTGACGGTATGCCATGAGTTGCCCAACGTGTATGTGTAATACCCACCTTGCCATGAAGGGAGGATTGATTGAGCAGCAAGTTTTCGAGTTCAAGTACTTTGCCTGACGTGCGTAAGCGCTCTAATTTGTTTTCTGAGTTGATGACTGCGAGCCCCGCCGAATCATAGCCGCGGTATTCCAGGCGTTTTAAGCCATCGATCAAAAGTCTTGTAACATTACGTTCTGCAATTGCGCCTACGATTCCACACATGCTTATTTCTCCTTTTGTTTTTTCGCTTTTTTTTGCCAGTCATCTATGGTGCGTTGATGGGGGCTGGATACGGTGAGTTTATGGGCCGGCGCATCATGTCTGATAGTCGATCCAGCACCAATCACAGCACCTTCTCCTATAGTAAGAGGGGCTACGAGTTCTGAATTGGAGCCTATAAATGCATGGTTACCAATGATAGTTTTATGTTTATGCACCCCATCATAATTGCAAGTAATGGTTCCAGCGCCTATGTTAACATGATGACCGATATCGCTATCGCCTATATACCCCAGATGATGGATTTTGGTGTCAGCGCCAACACGGCTGTTTTTGATTTCAATAAAATTACCAATGTGGGCATTGGCAGCAATAATAGTGCCTGGGCGTATACGAGCAAAAGGCCCAATCACGCAATATTCTGCGATTTCAGCATCTTCGATGTAACAATTAGCTTTGATTTCAATATTGTCACTTAAAATGACATTGCGTAAAAATGTATTGGGCCCAATGACGCAATAATTTCCAATAATCACACGTCCTTCAATAATAACATTGGCATCAATGATGACATCGTGTCCTACGATAAGTTCTCCACGAACATCGAGACGATTAGGGTCATATAAAGTCACACCTTCGCGCATGAGTTTTTCAGCAATCATGCGTTGATAGAATCGTTCGGCATGAGCAAGTTGTAGGCGATCATTGATGCCGAATACTTCATCGATATGAGTAGGTTTTTCGCTATGAATAGGAATATGGGCTGACACAGCCAGTTTAATGATATCAGTTAAATAATATTCTTGTTGGGCATTCTGGTTCGTGAGTGTGGGCAGCCATTTTTTTAAGTAGCTGGCTGGAATGACATAGATGCCAGAATTGATTTCTTTAATGGCGCGTTCAGCTTCTGTGGCATCTTTTTCTTCAACAATGCTTTGTATGTTTTGTGATGCATCACGAATAATTCGGCCTAAGCGTTCAGGATTGGGTAGCTCCGCAGTAATAATACCTATGGCATTTTTGGGGGTGTTGTTAATAAGTCTTTCTAAGGTTTCAGTTGCGATCAGCGGCACATCACCATATAGTATAAGCACCCTGTCTTTTTCATCAATCCTGGAAAGCGTCTGCAATACCGCATGGCCAGTCCCAAGTTGTTCAGTTTGCTCTACCCAGTTGACATCGAGTGCGGATAGTTTTTCGCGAACCATACTGCCTTGATGGCCATAAACGACGATGGGATTTTGGCTTGTGTTAAATTCAAGGACTGTGGTGATGACATGTTCAAGCAGGCTTTTACCGGCCAGGTGATGCAAGACCTTTGGCAGTTCTGAGCGCATGCGTTTGCCTTGGCCTGCAGCTAGGATAACTATGCTTAGTGACATAAAAATGAACAACCCTTAAGAAGAAAAAACAGGCAATTATACTGTATATCAAAGGGAGGGTCAAAGATGGGGTTTTTAACTTTTATTTTATTGACAGTAGCTTTTTTTGCTAGGTTGCGCCAAAATGGAAAAGTTTTTATCGTACTATTAGAGTTATTTAGGGAGTGGTGATCGATATGGTGGTCATAAAAGAAAAAAACAATATAATCCATAAGTTAGAAGCAAAAATACAATATCTTGAGAGCATCATTGCTTTATTGCCAGGTCATGTTTATTGGTTAGATAGAGATAATGTTTTTCAAGGCTGTAATAATTTACAAGCAGAAGCAGCAAAGCTTACATCCAGGCAAGCTATCGTAGGGAAAAAAAATGCGAATTTGCTATGGGCAGATCAAGCTCATGAGTTAGATTTGGTTAATAGTCGAGTGATGGAGACAGGCAAGCCCTATGTGGGCGAAGAGCTTGCTGAGATGGCTGGCGGCCAAGGCATTTATTTGTCACAAAAAGTTCCATTACGGAATGAAAAAGATGAAGTCATAGGCTTGCTTGGCGTCTCATTTGATATTACAGATAGAAAACGCATGGAAAAGGAATTGAAGATTGCGCGTGAACGTGCCGAGCTTGCTAATCAAACTAAAACAGAATTTATCCGAAATTTAGAACACGATATACGTACGCCTCTTTGCGGTATCAAAAGTGTGACTAAATATCTTGAAACGATAGAGGATGATGTTAAAAAGAAAGAGTTTTTAAGTGATATTGAGATTGCAACAAATGAATTACTCAATTATTTAGATAATATTGTCGAGTTTTCACAGATAAATACTGGTGCAACTCCATTGATAGTAAAAGAATACAATCTGGAACAAGTTGTTAAAGGTATTATTAATCTCGAATTAGCGGCTGCTCGAAGTAAGCAACTCGATTTGCTATATGAGTATGCATCCAATGTACCTGCTATGGTGATAGGTGATCGATTTAGATTGCATCGGATGTTGCTAAACCTGGTTAATAACGCAATAAAGTTTACTGAGCAAGGGCATGTTAAAATAAGCGTGAGTTTTATTGAAAAAATAGCTGAAAAAGATGTGCTGCTAGAAATTGCTGTAGGAGATACAGGGATAGGTATAGCGAAAAAACATCATGAGACAATCTACGATAAATTTACGCGCTGCGATCCC
>JABDBK010000082.1 GCA_013288655.1 Gammaproteobacteria bacterium
GCTGCTCAATCACTTAAGCTTAAAGATGGCCGATCATTTTATCGTTTGTGCGCTGATTCAACCTCTGGTTTAGGTCTTACTTTTCTTTGCAGTATATTTGGTACGCCCGTCTCGAGGGAATGTTCTGAAAAACCTGGTAGCCGCTGGGTCATGCGTAATGATAGCGGATTTCAGGAGCTTGGGAAATTTTGCGAAACATACGCAGCAGAGTGTATCGAACTTTCGAAACAAGTGGAAAAAGGCTGCTTTTCTGTGTGTGTGGTCTCCTAATCACGTTCAGAGAACCTTATCATTGAGCGAGTTACAGCTTCTCAAAAACCCTTCTTGAAACTATTTTCTCGATATACTATAATGAACATGAGTTTCGAGAAAAAAGGGTTTTATTGTTCATGCCAACGATCAGTATGTTTTACGGAATAATTATTCAAATGTTTTGGGACGATCATGCCCCACCGCATTTTCATGCCTTGTACGCCGACCCTGGAGTAAGTTGTACTGCGCCATGGCGATTAACTAAAGTAAATCCCCTTGCTAATTACAGGCTCGAGGTTGAATTTATTGATGGAACACATGGGTTTGTTGAAATGTCACAGCGAGTGAAAAGTGACAAAGCAGGTGTTTTTGCAGCGTTAAAAGATGTTAGCCTATTTAATCAGGTTCATCTTGAATATGGGGTAGCCACCTGGCCTGGTGAAATCGATCTTGCACCAGACGCTATGCATGATGAAATTAAGCTTCATGGCAAATGGGTTTTGATGTAAGGAACGGTCATGTTGATCGGTTATGCACGCGTTTCTACACAAGATCAGAATTTAGAGCTCCAATTTTCAGCCTTGAATAAAATGGGTTGTGAAAAGATTTATCAAGACAAAATATCGGGTGCTAAAAATAATCGGCCCGGACTCCAGCAAGCTCTGGAGGAGTTGCGCAATGGCGATACTCTTGTCGTCTGGAAATTGGACCGGCTAGGTCGAACTGTTAAAGGGCTAATTGATTTAATTAACCAACTCCACGAGAAAGACATCCATTTTAAAAGCATTACAGATAATGTGGATACATCGACACCCTCAGGCCGCTTCTTTTTCCATATGATGGCAAGCCTTGCCCAAATGGAAAGAGAGTTAACAGCTGAAAGAACTAAAGCTGGTCTTGCTACAGCAAAATCCCAAGGGAGAATCGGCGGGCGAAAGCGAAAAATGACCAAAAGCAAAATTGAATCTGCTAAGAAATTACTGGCGAGCGGTATGTCGCCGAAAGATGTGGCACGAAATTTAGGTGTGTCTATTCCGACTTTATATCGATGGGTACCGGCATCAGAGCAGACGTCCTAAATTTATATTGAACCCACTTTCTATTAGTTCTTCTGTAAGCGCCACTGAAGAGGGCTTCTGGTTATTGAAATCGTCTTCTGAAAGTAACACTACGCATGTCAACTAAATAATTAGTTGACATCAACTAACTTCTTAGTTAATCTGCCAGTATCATTATGTTGATGGATAACGAAGATGTCAGAAAATTTCAATTTAACACCCGTAGAACTTGAGCTTATGGATATTCTCTGGAAAATAGGGCATGGAACGGTTCGTGATGTCATGAGCAAACTTTCACCTCATCGAGCCTTGGCTTATACCTCCGTATCAACGATTCTTCGTATATTGCAGGAAAAGAAAATTTTAACCGCTGAAAAAATAGGGCGGCAACATATATACCATCCCACGTTAAGTAAGCAAACCTTTGCATCCTATTCGGTTAAAAAAATCGTGAATCAAGTTTTTTCAGGAAATTCGGTGGAGCTTGTATCCTATTTAATGAATAAAAACGATTTATCACAAGACGACATTATTGAAATACAAAAACTATTAGATGCCAAGAAGAAGGAAATAATCGCATGATAGCTTCAATTTTCAGTATGGATGCTTATTGGCTATTTAATGGCGCCATAGCGGTGGGTTATCTTATTTCACGAGGCATTCTTAGTTTATCGTGCTATAAGAAAAATATTTTACAAGCAGAGCGTCTGAAATTTGCAAGATATGCATTGTGCGCTGCGGTAGGTATATTTTTTCTCATACCCGTACTATTGGAAATTTTTCCATCGGTATCACATTCAAGTTTTCAACTGGAGCCGCTTTTAAAAAATGCTTCGAACTCGATTTTTGAGACGCCTAAACTCATACGTGAACAGATGATACCTGTTCCAATCGTGGAGTCTTCCGTAACGCTTCATGGTTTATTGATGTTAGTGCTTTTTTCTGGTGTTAGCTTTTTCTTGCTAAAGTACATAAGAAGCTTATATCACTTAAAAAAATTATCGAAGCATGCTTACTGTCAACACCATATTCACCATGTACACATACTCTATAGCGACACCACGGTACCATTTTGTTGGTCGATGTTTAAAAATCATTTCATTATGATTCCAAAAATCTTTTTGGAAAAAAGAGAGGATCTTAAACTCGCTATTCGTCATGAATTACAACATATACGTCAGGGCGATACGTATTGGTTGCATGCTATGTCGATAGTTAAAGTATGTTGTTTTTGGAACCCGTTCGTTAAGTTATGGATAAATTTACTTGATGAACTGCAAGAATTTTCTTGTGATGAAGCTATGGTTTTACGCAAGAAATCATCGCCCATGGCTTATGCGCAGTGTCTTATTAATTCAGCCTCAGATGTGTTGAATAATAATCACTTGCCGCAAAGTGTATTGGGTATTCGTGGATTATCTCAATCCGTTCTTTATAGGAGAGTTAGTATGTTAGTCAATTATAAAAAAATCATGAAAAAATCATCGCTCATCACGGGCTATATTATTGCATTTCTTGCGGCAGGATCCATTGCTTATGCGCTTAATGGTTCATCCTCTGTACCGCTCACAGCTAAAGAGGTAACCGCCTTGATTACCAAAGCGGATTTACAAAAAACATTTCATGTGGTAGCAACCCCTGAAGTAGTAAATGAATTAAATAATATTATTGGCAGTGATAAGGCACGTTTAACCATGCGTGAATCATTACAACGAATGGAAAAATACAAGCCATTTATAAACGAATCATTAAAAAAACAAGGAATGCCAGAAGATTTATTAGTAGTACCTTTAATTGAGTCAGGTTACCGGCCGCTTGAAGAAAGCAAAAATCCAGTATTAGCGGCAGGAATATGGCAAATTATTCCAGAAACAGGAAAACGTTTAGGACTGAAGGTAAGCGCGAGTCAAGATGAACGTATGGATACTGCATTATCCACGAAAGCGGCTCTCACTTATTTGAATGCAAATTATAATCAATTTCATGATTGGAGATTGGCGGTGATGGCTTATGAAATTGGCGAGCAACAAACGGATGGTTTAATTAAAAAAACAGGTTCACGTGATGCGTGGGTCTTGGCACGATCAACAGATGCACCACCGAGTTTAAAAGATTTTTCAGCTAGATTAGATGCAGAATTGATTATTATGCATCATCCATCGTTGGTTGAGGCGCGAGGATCGTAAGTTTGCGCTGTGATGGTGATAAAGGACAGTAATAATATTCTGTCCTTTTATTTTATCTAATGCATTTTTATCGAAATAGAAAATAACGAGGAATATAACTATGAAAACATTTTCAATTAAAAAATTACTGGTAACTACTGTGATGGCGTCTGCTATCATGCCTTACATGTCTGCCATCGCGAGTACCGCATCAATCAAACAAAAATTAGCAACTATCGAAGCATCTTATGATGGCCGAATTGGTATATCTGCGATAAATACAGCTAATAATGAAACCATTCAATATAGAGAAAATGAACGTTTTCCATTTTGTAGCACAAGTAAAGTCATGGCAGTTGCGGCAATTCTTAAACGTAGTATGCATGAATCAAATTATCTTCAAAAAAATATCATTTATAAATCTGATGATGTAGTGACGCATTCCCCTATTACCGAAAAAAATATTGAAAAGGGTATGACGATTTCAGAGTTATCGGAAGCGACCTTGACGACCAGTGACAATACGGCCATGAATCTTTTATTAAAAGAACTCGGTGGACCATCGGCAGTCACGAAATTTGCACGATCCATAGGCGATTTTCAATATCGACTTGATCGATGGGAGCCTGAATTGAATTCTTCTATCCCGGGTGATAAACGTGATACGACAACGCCTATGGCTATGGGAAAAAGTCTGAAAAATTTAATTCTCGGTAAAACATTAGGTACAGAGCAGCGCAAACAATTGTGGGTATGGTTAAAAAACAATACCACAGGTGATACCCGAATACGTGCTGGTGTACCTAAAGGATGGATTGTGGGCGACAAGACAGGTGGTGGTGATTATGGCACAACAAATGATATTGCCATCATTTATCCACCCCATTGTAAACCGATTGTTTTAGTGGTTTATTTCACACAGTTTAAGAAGGATGCAACAAGAAAAGATGAAGTGATTGCTAGAGTGACGCGGTCGGTATTAGATGAATTTGCCCAATTTGATAAATGTATAAAAAATGATTTATCGATTAAAGTATAATTTCTCTGTTCAACAAGCCATGTGCATAAAATCATTTGCATAAAGAGTTTGAGAAATAGGGTGAATATTTCGTAATTATAAAAATAATATGGGAGAAATAATGAGATCAATTATATTTTTT
>JABDBK010000083.1 GCA_013288655.1 Gammaproteobacteria bacterium
GGAGAAATATTTTTCTCAATAGCATGTACGTAATGAGTGAGGAATTCCAATTGTTCCCTAGTTTGTTGAATATTGGGATTTTGACTTATTCCTTTTAGAATATTATTAAGATCAAGGAAGAAAAAATTCATAGGTTGATTTAAATGATCTTTAGGAAGCTTCCGATTTCTTAATATCAAATAATCTCCAGTTTTTTGCATCAACTCATATAAAGCTGGCCATTGAAGGCGTTGGCCATCAAGAGGACGAACGTAAAAATCATCGCGGGTTAACATATGGCGGGTTTTGAAAGCATGAGAGAGAAGCCAGGAATGCTCGTAAATATTGACTAAGGCTTGAGAATCGTCTCCAAACCAGGAGTTCGGATTCATTAAATAATCAGTGTGAATTCCGGAATTGGCACGAATGTTAAGTATCCACGCTCTTTGTTCCAATTCATTATCTGTGTAACAGGACTCTGCAGAGATCCAAAAACGAGAGCGGTGATGTTGTGGTTGATAGGATGTGTAATATTCTTTCCCTGTCTTTAACACTTCCCCCTCCTTGGGTTTTAAGTTCTGTTACAACACTTGTTGATACCCTCTTTTCAATCTCATCTTAGTAAAATTAAATAATCTATGATTTTTGATGGCACGCAACACATCCGTAACCCGAATTAAATAAAATAGTTTTATCCGGTGAAGTATAAGATCGTTGAAAATTTTTCACGTTATTTCTTGCATTTTTTATGCGAGATTCTAATAGATTTCTATAAGGCCATTTAGAATAGGATCTTTCAAGTCGTGCGTTTTTATAAATCTTTATAGCCGTTCGCCAGTCACCCGACTTCACTAACATATCTCCCATATTGAGAAAAAATCCTTGATAATTATAGGGAGCAATCCAGCTATTCCAGCAAGCACGCTGTGATCCTATTTGAGTATTACGATATAAATAAGCTGCAAAGCTAGGATTCTGGTGATTAACTTTTGTGCCTGCACACAGATTTAACGTTTCCCATTGCCATGCAAGTCCCTCTTTATAATGCGTAGACTGTGGAGAAAGATCAGACATTGGATATCCTGCAGTAAAATAATTAAATTCAGGCCATGCACGTATGGCTTTTTTTAGTGTGAAATAACCATGTACTTGTTCACGTTCATCATGAGAAATTTTACCTGATATAAGTTGAGTATCGCCAAAAAATCCATGTATACGCGCGTCTCCGGGATTTAATTGAAATGCATCTGCAAAATAATATTTTGATAATATAATTTCATTGATAATAGTGGGCGGTACGGGATGAACACGATTACGTTCTGTGATTTTCCATATGTGTAAGAAACCTAAATGACTGCTTATGCGTGGATCATTTGGATTTTCAATATAGGCAGCCGTCAGTAATCGTTCCGATTCTGGAATACCAGAATAATTACCCGAATGCAGCGTTTCCCAAAAGAGAGATTCGGCTTGGTGAGCTAAACGGTTAGTTGAAAATTCCGCTTCTTTTTTGGGTGTCATTTGAATGGCAATGGATTCACAACCCACCAGAAAAAATACAAAACTTAAATAAACTGCTATCTTAATTCGCATATGATATCCATGTCTATAGGTTCTGAAAGATGTCGTGAACTTCATCATAATGCATAATATCTCTTTTAAGTATTAAGATTTAAATGCCTCAGCTTCGATATTAATTTGAACTTGATCTCCTAAACCAGGTAATAATGTTGTCATACCAAAATCAGAACGCTTTAAGTTTGTTGTCGCAGTAAATCCAAAAGTTTCTTTATTGGTGATTGGACTGATACCCATTTTATTTAGTTTTACATGAAGAACAATGGGTTTGGAGATGCCGCGAACTGTCAGAAGTCCTTGTACATCCGCGTTATTTTTTCCTGTTAATGTGACTTTGTTGCTGACAAATGTTGCATTCGGATATTTTTCTGTATCGAAAAAAAGAGGTTCTTTTAGATGTTTATCTAGTTCTGGTATTCCAGTTATCATATCATTGACATGGATTAGCACATTTACTTTGCTATTTTGTGGCTTATCTTTATCTAAATGTAATGTTCCTTCAGCTATCATCCATTTGCCTGATGGATGGGAAAAATCAAAATGACTAATGTGCCAAAGCACATAAGAATGATTGGGGTCAATGGTGTATATATCTGCTGCATTTGCGATACAGAAAAAGAAAAACGATAGTAAACTCATTAAAAAACTGATCCATTTTTTCATATATTGTCCTTAATAAAGTTAATTTTTAATTTCTTTGGAAGTAAGACTACCTCCAACAATTTTTTCACATGCGCCTTTAGGTAAAAAAATAAAAGCATCTGGCTGTTTATCTTTTATTGAAGATCCGGCACAAGATTGTGTCGCAGTAGCACAATCATTTGATCCGGCTTTAACGATACCATAACATTTTTCACCTTGTTTTTCAGTTGCAGATCCTTTATTTGCAGCGATTACACTGGAAGCAGTCACAGTAAATACCGCAGTGATAGCAGATATAATGATCTTATCTATTTTTTTCATTGAAATTCTCCATTATTTATAATTTCGGATATTAATCCTGATTTTATCCATCCTTTTAATAAAGAAGCGGCGCGTAATGGGGCATCTTGTTCGTCAACCCATTGACATAAGCCCTCACAAATTTCACCAAATGAAAATCCATTTATCATTGAAGTCATTGCATAGTGCTCATCTTGAGGAAGAGAGCAATATTGATTCATTAAATCTTTTCGCCAAAAGATATAGGGTATGGATATATCATATCTGGTTGGATCGCAAGGATCATCATTTTGGGAAATACGTTGCCATATTTGGATAACATTCCATTGGAAATCGAGAAGATATACCGATGGATGTAGAATAAATCGCATCATTGGCCAATCGCTTGGAGGAATCTGCATAACGGCTTCTATATTGATAAACTCGCAATCCGGTGCATCAAATGTGAGCGTCATGTGCCATTCTATTTTTGCTAATTCTGCTAAATACGGGAATTCAGTATACTGTTCTCGCAAAAAACTTTCTAATTGATCGCCAAACCAACGTATGGATTTGAAAGTGGAAGGATGGGAAGCAATATAGAGCAAAGCTAATTCTTGAAAAAGCTCATCTCCAAGATATGTTTGCAAAATAGGATAATTGGATGATAATGCTTCGATTAACCGATATCGGTAAGCGTTACTATAAATTTCTAATCGTGTTGTTGCTGAAACTTTTTTTGTTTCTTCAATATATGCATTGATATCGCCATCTGATGTGACTAAATAGGATTGAAATTTATTTTGTAAATTCATTAAAGGCTTCATGCTTCAGTTTCCATCAAAACGGAACCTGCGATTTTTTTCGCATGATTAAGCTCTGAGATAAGAGCAGACAAAGATGGGATATTATCATCACGCTCAATCATGGTAGAGACAAGCCCGTATTTTTCTAAAGCCATCGCAAAGAGATTCCAAACCGGATCAATGATTTCATGATCATGTGTATCAATAATATAATCGCCCATATTCGAATGACCCGCTAAATGTATTTGCTGAATGCGATTTTTTGGAAGAGCAGCTAAATAGGTTTCTGGTTGAAATTCATGATTGACCGAGCTCACATAAATATTATTGATATCTAATAAAATCAAACAGTCTGCACGGTTGCTAATTTCTTTTAAAAAATCCCATTCAGTCATAGTCGATTCTTTATAAGAGACGTAACTTGAGACATTTTCTATAAGAATACGTTGTTTAAAAAAATCCTGAATTTGAATAATTCTTTCGACGACGTGTTGAATGGTTTCTTCTGTATAAGGTAATGGTAAAAGATCATGAGTGTTTTTCCCTTGAATACCAGTCCAGCATAAATGATCTGAAATCCATTGGGGTTCGATTTTATTTGCGAGTGATTTTACGTCGTTTAAATATTCCCAATCGAGTGAATCTGAGCTACCTATAGACATGGAGACACCGTGCATCACTATAGGATAGTTTTCACGAATTTTATTAAGGTAATAATGCGGCTTGCCTCCAGGAACAAGATAATTTTCAGTAATCACTTCAAACCAATCAACCGCTGGTTTTGTGTCTAATATGGTTTCGTAATGTTCCGTTCGTAAACCTAATCCATAACCTAAAAAAGTTTTTTTCATATATGACCAATAAGAAAAAAAGAATGCGCACGTTTGCACGCACTCTAAAACATTTAAGGAGAATGTCTTTTACCGATGTGCTCAAGACGTAGGTTGTTCGGTACTGCCACCTAATTTTTTGCATTTTTTATCGGTTTTCATGAGAAAACCTTGGCCTTTACAACTATTTTGTCCTTTGCAAGCAGCTTTTGCAGTTTTGCAGTTGCTCTTACCCTTACAAGAGTTCACCCCATAGCAAGGTACTTTATTCGTTGCAGCAACAGCTGATGTAACTGGAGCAACTGCGAAAGCGACAGCTGCTGCAGTTGCCAAAGTTACACTTAAAAATTTCTTGTTGGTACTCATATGTAGCT
>JABDBK010000084.1:0-622 GCA_013288655.1 Gammaproteobacteria bacterium
CTCGTTTAGAGTTTATACGGTAACCAACGGCGATGATTGCATCTAAATTATAGTGTTCAACGCTACGCGAGACCTTTCTTTCACCTTCTTTTTGAACTATTAAGAATTCTTTAATAGTTAAATTCTGCACAAGCTCTTTTTCTTCAAATATGTTCTTAAGATGTGTGTTCACATTGGCCGTTGTCACATCAAAAAGCTCGGACATCAATTTTTGAGTAAGCCAAACTGTATCACCGTCAAAGCGCACATCTAGCTTTACTTCGCCGCTTTCATTTTGATAAATGATAATTTGTGAATTATTAGTCATAACAGCTCCTCAATCTTTCTTGTCTTATATGTTTAATAAGGATACACAAATAATTAAAAAATAGGAAATATTTACGAGAGAAAGGCTCTTTTATTTGACTATCTATCTTGACCTGTTATGATTCCAAAATGCACTGATTTTACGCATACAACTAGGATATGTACTCTATGAGCCTGACTATAAATAATAAAAGCTTAAGTTTATTTACATTGATCATGATTAATGTCATCGCCATCGATAATTTGCGCAGTTTGACCGCAGGCGCAGAATATGGTTTTTCCATGGTGTTCTTTTATTTAGTTGCTACTATTTTAT
>JABDBK010000084.1:636-4456 GCA_013288655.1 Gammaproteobacteria bacterium
GTCTATATTTGGGTGCGAGAAGCATTTGGACCGCGATGGGGTTTTTTAACGATTTGGCTGCAATGGATTTATAATGTAGTTTGGTATCCCACTATATTTGCATTTATTGCAAGTATTGTAGCTTACTTAATCAATCCAGCTTTGGTGGATAATAAGTTTTTTATGCTGGCGGTGATATTAAGTGCTTATTGGGGCATGACATTTGTCAATTGTTTAGGTTTGCGCGTCTCGAGTTTATTCAGTGTGATAGGTGCTATAGTAGGTACCATTTTTCCTATGGTATTCATTGCTATATTAGGTTTCGTATGGATTTATCTTGATAAACCTACGCATGTCAATTTTACGCTCAAAGATTTTTTCCCTCATTTAAATAGTTATCGCGATCTTGCTTTTGTAACTAATATTTTATTTGGGCTGATGGGTATAGAAATGTCTGCAGTGCATGCAGGCGATGTGCATCATCCAGAACGTACTTATCCTTTAGCGCTTATTTGTTCCGCGGCCATTATATTGGTTACATTGGTATCGGCATGTCTTGCTATCACCATTGTGATACCTGTCGAAAAATTAAATTTAGTATCAGGATTTATTGAAGCATTCGGGATATTTTTTAGTGCATATAATATGAGTTGGTTTATTCCTATTATTGCGGTATTGATTATTTTAGGTAGTTTGGGTGGAGCATCTGCATGGATATTAGGCCCGGCTAGAGGATTGCTTGTGGCAACAAATGATAATAAGTTGCCAAGTTTTATTTCAAGAAAAAATAAAAAAAATATGCCAGTCGGAGTTTTGATTTTGCAAGGCATCATAGTCACAGTGTTATGCGGTGTGTTTTTTATTATGCCAAGCGTCAATAGCTCTTATTGGATACTATCAAATCTTACTGCACAATTAGCGTTAATGTTTTATATCCTGATGTTTGCTGCTGCTATACGTTTGCGCTATAAACATGCTCATGTTAAGCGTGCTTATCATATACCTGGAGGTAAGTTGGGTGTCTGGGTAGTTTGCGGGGTGGGAATTGTGACTTGTTTAAGTGCTATAATGTTAGGCTTCTTGCCGCCGACACAAGTGACGGTGGGCAATATTTTCAAATACGAGGCTATTTTGATTACGGGGATATTGCTTTGTTGTGTTGTGCCATTTTTTCTACGATCTAAAAGGCAATAAGATGAGACACCGTATTGCTGCTATTCAAATGTGTTCAACAGACAATGTAGCTACTAATTTAGCGCAAGCAAAACAATATATTCAACAAGCAGTGGAAGATGGTGCAAGACTTATTGTTCTACCGGAAAATTTTGCCATCATGGGCCTCCATCCTGAAGATAAGGTGAAATATAAAGAAGTATTCGGGCAGGGAATGATACAAGATTTTTTGCATCAACAAGCAAGTCAGAATAATGTTTGGATAGTGGGTGGAACGCTTCCTTTAGCAGTTCCACAGTACGATGAAAAAGTTTATGCATCAAGTTTGGTTTTTAATGATGTGGGTGAGTGTGTTGCGCGTTACGATAAAATTCATTTATTTGATATAGCGTTACATGCTGAAAAAGAAATTCATCAAGAATCACAAACCATTAGTCCCGGTCAAAATATTATTGTTTTTGATTCACCATTGGGCAAGTGTGGTTTAGCTATATGTTATGACATACGTTTTCCTGAGTTATTTAGAGCCATGCAAGAAAAAGGCGCAGAACTTATCGTGTTACCTTCAGCTTTTACCGTTCCAACCGGTAAGGCACATTGGGATATTTTGATTAGAGCAAGAGCCATTGAGAACCAGGTATATATGATAGCTGCGGCACAAACAGGTGTGCATGCTAATCAAAGAAAAACCTATGGTCATAGCATGATAGTCAATCCATGGGGTAGTGTCAGTGCGGTATTAAAAGATGATAGAGGCGTGGTTTGTGCAGACATTGATCTCAAGTTTTTGCATCAATTACGCCGTGATTTTCCTGTGTTAAACCATAAAAAATACATGTAATTTATTGATTATATATAAGAAAATATTATGATAAAACCCTATGGTTTGTTAAGTTGGTGTGATATACTATTTTTACTTATGGCCACATATTGCGCAAAATCAGAGCAAGACTCATGAATAC
Organism: Gammaproteobacteria bacterium; assembly: GCA_013288655.1. Lineage (GTDB taxonomy): Bacteria > Pseudomonadota > Gammaproteobacteria > DSM-16500 > DSM-16500 > JABDBK01. The sequence continues at coordinate 2,751 of JABDBK010000084.1, forward strand.
TCCATCGAATCAAAATATTGCTGATTTAAGTATTAACGCTGGCGCGTCGCGTCATCATTTACTATTGTACTATCCTTGGGTGATTATCACTCTATGTGCATTCTTTTTATTTTTTAAATATGTGCTACAAGTATCGCCTAGCGTGATGACGAAAGATCTCATGTCTGAGTTCCATGTGAATGGTGCAGGTTTAGGAAATTTAGCGGCCACGTATTTTTATGCTTATTTAGTGACACAACTTTTTGTTGGGCCTTTATTAGATCGATACAGTCCACGTTATTTAACAGCTTTTGCCATCTTATTGTGTGCAGCAGGTGCTTTTGCTTTTGCAAATACACACTCCATTCTTGCAGCGCAGCTTTCTCGAGCTTTGATGGGAGCAGGAACTGCATTTGCTACAGTGAGTTATATGAAAATGTCTGCACTGTGGTTTAGGCCAAATCAAGTTGCTTTTGTGGATGGTTTGTTAGCTACAGCAGCCATGGCCGGTGCATTATGCGGTCAGGTTCCATTGACCTTATTGGTGGAAAATTCAGGTTGGAGGACTAGTTTAATTTATTGCGGCCTTTTTGGACTCGTGTTTGCAGTGATATTTTTTCTTGTAGTGAAAGATAAGAAAACGACATCTTCCATAAAACAAGTCAATACTATCAAGTTGGCAGATATTCGTGCTTTATTTAAAGATAAGAAGAATTGGCTGCTAACACTCTATAGCGGCTTAGCTTTTACACCTATTGCAGTGCTGGGTGGGTTATGGGGCAATCCATTTTTTGAAGTGGCGCATCACTTAACTTCGACGCAAGCTGCTTATTTTACTTCTTTGATTTTTATGGGTTTAGCAATAGGCGGGCCTTTATTTGGTTATTTTGCGGGACGTCTAGGAGATAGCATACGTGTCATGATCATAGGAACTGCTCTTGCGCTTATTTCGTTACTGATTGCTATTTATGTGACTAGCCTTCCGCTGTGGTTATTTGGGGCTTTATTGCTGACATTTGGTCTGGGAACAGGTGTTTTTATGTTAAGTTTTCCTTTAGGTAAGGAAATTAATCCTATTGGTTTAGCGGCAACTGTTGTAGCTTTAATTAACACGGGTGATGCATTGTTTGGATCATTTACCGAACCGTTGATTGGCAAAATCCTGGATACATTTTGGGATGGTGCTGTGGTGGATGGCGCGCATGTTTTTTCATTACAAAATTATCATATGGCGCTGGCTTTGCTGCCTCTGTATTTGTTGATGGGTTTGTTGTGTTTAATAGGGTTGAAAAAAATCAGATAGAATGGGTGTTTAGACCAATGGCACTTGTTCTTGTCAAGTAAAAATAGACACTTTTCTTAAGAGTGATAATCTTCTTCCTCATACTGGACTTTGGTCACTTCCACAAAACGCCTAAAAATCAATCAGTTAACTCTGCTTAAAACCAAAAATAGCTATTTGGCACAAAAATTTGCAAATTATTAGCCATAGCATGTATAATAATCAATCAAAACACAAAACGAGAGCCTAGAAATGCATCGTCAACCCATAGAGCAGTATTATTTAGAGCAGTATTTTTGCGAGGAAGAGCATAGAACCCACGAAATGGTTTTTCATCTCAATCCCGAATCTGTCGAAGAAACGAAATCGAATACATTAGAAGCACACAAAAACCCAGTAACAGATCCTGGTAAAGCCCGCTCACCATTCGTAACCAATCACTTAG
>JABDBK010000085.1:0-3276 GCA_013288655.1 Gammaproteobacteria bacterium
GATCAAGCACGCTTAAAAAACGTACTCACAAACAACATAAAAGCCCCCACACAAACTGCACTATCTGCCACATTAAAAACCGGCCAATAATAGTGTGACACATACACTTGAATAAAATCCGTCACCTGACCGTAATGTATTCTATCCCAAAGATTACCTAATGCACCCCCCTACCACCAAACTTAATGCGATAGAAACCCAACGATCTCTTGAGCTTAATCGTGATAACCAAACAAGAATACCTATAGTTACCAACACTGCGATGCTGCCAAAAAACCATGTTTGCCAACCGGCAGCCTGATCTAAAAAACTAAATGCGGCGCCTTTATTGTAAGAAAGCGTTAAATTAAAGCCTGGGACAATCGGCAACTCAGTATAAGCATTGAGATATGCCTCTGCCATATGCTTTGTAAAACGGTCTAGCCCAAAAACAATGATGGCTATCCACAACCAACGCATACCGCTAGAATAAAATTGTTTTATGTTACACAAATTTTCTCACCTCACCTAAACCAGACACATTATCAACGCAACGTAAACACAGCGTTGGATAGGCTGGATTTTCACCCACATCCGCACGTCTATGCCAACAACGCTCGCATTTTTTATAACTTAATGGTTCGACTGACAACCACATACCAGCAACATCCGTAGGCGTGATGTCATCACGCTGTGAATCTTTAAGATGCACATCCGCGGACGATGTGATTAATAAAAAACGCAACTCATCGCCTAATTTATCGAGTTGTTGTTTTAACTCGGATTCACAATATAAATGCACTGCGGCTTCTAAAGGCGCACCAAGCTTGCCTTCGTTACGAAGCACTTCAATATCTTTATTCACCGCATCACGAACCAAACGCAAATTTTCCCAATAAGCTTGGCTCATGTCCGTATCTTTTGGAAGAGCTGCTAAATCTTCATACCATGTATTCAAAAACACTGATTCGTTACGTTCGCCTGGAATAAATTGCCATATTTCTTCTGCGGTAAAACTCAGTATAGGCGCCATCCAACGAACTAAAGCTTCAATGATATGATACATGGCTGTTTGGGTTGAACGACGCGCTAAACTATTTGTTTGAGTCGTATATTGCCTATCTTTAATGATATCCAAATAAAAACTACCCAATTCAATAGAACAAAACTGATGGATTTTTTGATAAATTAAATGAAATTGATACGCATCATAAGCTTCAATCATTTCTTTTTGCAACAATCTTGCTTTATCCACCACCCATCGATCAAGCGCTAACATATTTTCAGGTTTAACGATATGCTGCACCGGATCAAAACCTTCTAAATTTGCCAACAAAAATCGAGAAGTATTACGTATGCGTCTATATGTCTCAGAAGTACGTGTTAATATCTCATCGGATACAAAAATATCTCCCCGATAATCAATAGAAGCAACCCATAAACGCAATACGTCTGCACCCATCGTTTTAATCACTTCATCAGGTGACATGGCATTGCCTTTGGATTTAGACATCTTTTGGCCTTTGGCCGCCATCACATAACCGTGAGTTAATACGGTTTTATAAGGTTTATGACCATCTATCGCTAAAGCTGTCAATAAAGATGAATTAAACCATCCGCGATGCTGATCCGAACCTTCTAAATATAAATCAGCGGGATAGCCTAATTCTGGACGGGTTTTTAATATACAATCGCTGCTCACCCCCGAATCAAACCAAACATCTAAAGTATCCGTGCATTTTTTATAATCTTTTGCATCCGCACCTAATAACTCTTCTGCATCTAAATCAAACCACGCATCCACACCAGATGCTTCAATACGTTTTGCAACTTCTTCCATGAGTTTTACGCTGCCAGGATGCATTTCACTGGTTTCTTTATGCAAAAATAAAGCAATTGGCACACCCCAGGTACGTTGTCTTGAGATACACCAGTCCGGTCTATTTTCTATCATGGAAAAAATACGATTCTGGCCCCACTCAGGAATCCAATGCACGCTTTCAATCGCAACCAATGCCATTTCACGCAATTTATTTTTTTCCATGCTGATAAACCACTGAGGGGTCGCACGAAAAATAAGCGGGGTTTTATGGCGCCAGCAATGCGGATAACTATGCGTCATTTTTGAAAAAGCTAATAATGCATGTTTTGCTTTTAATTCTTCTATAATCACATCATTGACTTTATTAACATGCATACCACCCACAAGAGGTGCGCTTTTTACAAAACAACCATCATCACCCACTAAACTCATCATAGGTAATTGATAAGCTTTTGCAGTCATAAAATCATCTTGACCATGAGCTGCTGCGATATGCACCGCACCTGTACCTGTTTCCACTGTGACAAACTCAGCTAAAACGACGGGTACTTTTCTATCATAAAAAGGATGTTGTAATAATTGCTTTTCCAGTGTGTTTCCCAAGGTTTTGCCCAGAATCTGATAATCCTCTATGCCATAACGCAGCAATACTGACTCGACTAATGACTCTGCGATAACTAAACGTTTTTCACCACACTGGATTAAAGCATATTCTAAATAAGGATTTAAACAAACTGCTTGGTTAGAAGGCAAAGTCCAAGGTGTGGTAGTCCATATAGGGATGGAAATAGCACCTGTGCCATGGGGCTTAGTTTTAAAACAAGCAAGAAATGCAGCTTCATCTAATATGTTAAAAGCCGCATCGATTGCATAAGACATTTTATCGGCATACTCAACTTCAGCTTCAGCAAGTGCTGAACAACAATCTAAACACCAATAAACAGGCCGCTCACCTTTTTGCACATGACCATTTGCTATGATTTTTGCAAGGCTACGCACGATATCTGCTTCATAAGTAAAATCCATAGTGAGATAAGGATTTTCCCAATCTGCTACCACACCTAAACGCTTAAAGCCTTCTTTTTGTATTTCGACTTGCTCCATGGCATATTGACGACAAGCAGAACGAAATTCAGCGACTGTGACTTTATGACCTGGTTTACCTATTTTTTTCTCTACATTTAATTCAATAGGCAATCCATGACAATCCCAACCCGGTACAAAGGCTGCGTCAAAACCACTGAGTGTTTTGGATTTAGTCACAATGTCTTTTAATACTTTATTGACGACATGCCCAACATGGATTTGTCCGTTTGCATAAGGAGGTCCATCATGAAAAATAAATCGAGGATTTTTTGCGTTATGTTTACGCATTTTTTTATAAAGATGCAACTCTTCCCATTTTTTAAGGATATCTGGCTCACGCGAAGCAAGATTCGCTTTCATAGGAAAATCAGTTTTAGGTAAGTTTAAGG
>JABDBK010000085.1:3332-4375 GCA_013288655.1 Gammaproteobacteria bacterium
ATTCACTCATTTGGGCCCCTGCTTTATAAAATATTCACGCGCTTGCTCTGCATCAATAGCTATCTGTGCTTTCAAGGCATCTAAACTCTCATAACGTTCTTCGTCTCGAAGTTTATGACAAAACTCTACCGAAACATATTTACCATAGATAGATTGATTGAAGTTAAATAAATGCACTTCTAACAAACTGCGTGTCCCGCCTATGGTAGGACGTATACCGATATTCGCAACACCTGGCAATGGTTTTTTCGTTAAACCATGCATTTTAACTACATAAATTCCCATGATGGGCGATACCTTACGATGCAAATAAATATTGGCTGTAGGATATCCTAATACACGACCAAGTTTATTGCCATGTACCACACGTCCCATCATAAAATAAGGCCGGCCTAATAAACGATGCGCTAATGCATGATCACCCGAAAGCAAGGCTTGTCTTACTCGGGTACTACTCACCCTTTCCGAATCGATCATAACATCTGCTTGCGTTTCTACCGTAAGACCCGCTTTTTTTAATAAGGCTATGTCACCCTGACGCCCCTGACCAAAACGAAAATCATCTCCTACGATAAGATGCTTAATCTTAAGCTTATCCATTAACAAAGATTGAATAAACTCATCCGCCGTTAGACATGCAAAATCCTCATCAAAACGTATGATCAAAACATTATCAATGCCAGCTTTTGATAACAAATAAAACTTTTCGCGTAAACGGGTCAGTCTTGGTACTGATTTATGCGGGATTAAATATTCCAATGGTTGCGGTTCAAAAGTGATCACTAACGATGGCAAACCTAAGGATTTTGCTGTCTTTACGACATGCGATAATAAAACCTGATGCCCTCGATGCACACCGTCAAAATTGCCTATCGTCGCCACCCCCCCTTTAAAAAGGGCGTTTACATGGCTTAATCCTCGTATTAATTGGGTCGTCACAATATTATTCGCCATAAAAACAGAGGATTATACGCGTATACACCTCTATTTGTAAAAGTGCTATAATATAGTCGATTATATATTATTACACGGTGGGGGTTTGC
>JABDBK010000086.1 GCA_013288655.1 Gammaproteobacteria bacterium
AATATTACTCTTTAGCCAAACTTTAAATACTAAATAAATTTAGTTAAGTAACCAAAACGAGTGAAAAATGCGAACGCAGCCTTTACTATTACAATCTGGTGAATCAAAACAAACCGCTCAACCTGAGCCAGGTGAATACATCGTCAATACCCTTTTATATCTCTTTACTTTATCAAATAAGGATGATCAATCGAGCTTGATACGGGAATTAACGAGTCGATATCCATACAGTATATATGATTTGTCACATCTTTCCGCAGAGGAGTACAATTCTATTTCATTAAAATATATAAAATATTTGATAGATGTAGATAAAAATAATCAGTACAATAATTTGACATGTTATTTTACTGGTCAATTTTTTAAAACAATATTTTGTATTTAAATTTTATACTGCCCATTTTTGATGTTGATCTAACTGATGTTAACAATAAAGATCGTCTATTATCCTGCTTAAAATCACTAGCACCTCGTATGACTCATTTCGATGATGTCGACAAAATTATTATCGTTAGTCGCATATTACATAATTTACCTCGTTGGCGACAACAGCTTGAAGAAAATCAAAATACCTCCTTTTTTTCATTTGCTTTCTTTAGTTCAGATCCAGATAGGAAACCAGATAGCAAAAATGAGATAGTCTCCGTTACTAAAGAAGTTTTACTGTATTATTTTGTTTACTGTCAGAGCGATAAATACCTAGATGAATGCTTAAAAGTCCTTCTACCGCTAGATGTTGATAAGCCATTCTTAGGCCATCAGTTGTATCTATTTGAGTGGAAATCTCTAGATAAGGTTAGACAACAATTTTTATTGCAATTAATTACATTGCATTTAGAGCATAAGAATTCTGAATTTATTTATAGGGGCTTGTCCAGCCTGCAACATACACATGGACAATTATATTACGATCAATATCGATTCTTATTGCCTGCGTTAGTTAAATTAATTGATTCAGATATGATTAAGATTGGACTTAATAAAATTTCATTTAAGCGTTGTATTGATCACGATATTCCTATTAGTATTGAATTCATGCGTCTTCTTTCACTATTCATACCACCAGAGTCTAATCGAGAAAAAACAAAATGGATAATTGAAGATTCATCTGCAAGTGATATAAAACAACCGGATGATGATGTAATCCCATGGTGTAATCTCTTTGCTTCAGATAGCAATGTAATGCGATATCGTGGCCAACGAAGTGTAAGTGAAACAAGTCATACCACTTCCTCTCAGCATAATCCAAGACTTTCAAGGCACATAAAAATTGACTAACTCATTTCAATAAAATCAGGATGAAATAAATCAGATCGAATCCATCATGAAAATTTTACTTAAAAATGTTAATCGGCCTGATGTTTTGGAATAAAAAACACGTTTACATCTTAGTTGCTTTATTTTTCAATTGTCCAGATTTGACCCTTAGATTCTTAGTTCAATGGCACTGATCCTGGCTGAACACGATTGATGACTGGCTAAGCTGCTTATCTAGACCACTTACTTTCTAGATCGATCGCACTTAATTGCAGTGCTTGTCCTATTTTTAATAATGTTGCTCGCCTAGGCATAGAGTTTGAATTAAAAAATCTTGATAATGACGACTGCGGAATACCAGATTTTTCAGAGAGCTTAGTTAGACCACCCTTACTCATAACTATTTCTAGCAAACTATCCTTAAATTGACGGATATCTTTGGCAACAGCTTGAAGATTATTAAATCTAATTTTTGTATGCTCTATTTTTATATTTTGTGAACAGGTGTCTATCATATCTTGAATATCAGCGACAATTTCATCTCGTTCTTTATCGTCATCTTCAATTGACCACATGACAACTAAATCAGATACACCCTCATACTCAATAGCTGTTTTAATGGCAGCGGCAATAAACTCATCAGAAAGACCACTTACTTTCATTTGAACACCAATTTCAAATAACTCAACCTCATGATGTGGATCATGTACATTTTCATGAGTTAAATTCAATGCTCTCATATTACATCCTCCCGCATTCTGTATATTCATTCTGTCTAATTTTTTGTAAATGTGTCTTAAATTTAGCAAGCTGCCTTTGCTCAAATTTTTTGTCCTGTTTTATATAAGCAGCACATAACTAATTGTATTGAGTAATAATTATATTCACTATACTTCCTTACTTTTTTAACATATATGACTATTATAACATTAATAACTTAAATTACAATGTTTGTGGCATTTTCAATATAAAACAATGGGTTAGTAGACAGATTAGATTTCATTGATCAGTCTACTAAACCCATAATGTGATTGGCATCAACAATGTGGAGCTCTGTAAATTGCAGATTACCTGGAGCTATATCTGAAATGATCGCTTCGATATAAATTTTTTATTTTAACTGTATTTATATGCTGAGAATAACTCATAGTTTGAGTCTAAATAAAAATAGGCCCCGGCACAATGTTTCCGCGATATAGCGAGACCTACAATAAAATCAGGGCGGAAACATTTGCGGGGTGGGTCTTTCAATGTGTAAGAAGATAGCTCAAAACGGTCGTCACCTATGGTATGATTTTTTTGTCGTGTACTGAGATATTTTTATATAAAATATTGCCGTTTTAATTGCAATATTTTTTATTTTCGTTATCAACGGCATCTTAAAGAAAACTTGTTTTGAAATGGTTTTATGCTCCTTCCTTGTTCAACAGTATCTGGACTAGGGTTTTTGCTTCGTTCCCATTGAAATTCAGCATTTACTTGTGAGTGCTTATCTTTTTGGTGCAATTCCTCTTGTCGAAATGATGCTGGTTTAAAAAATGTAGGCGGGAAAGTAAATGTAACTCTATCTGATGTATAATCTATTTTTACTTCTGATGATCTTGTTGTACCAAAAGGATAATCATCCTTTTTTTCAAACTTAGGTGTAGGTTTTTGAGGTTTTTGTGGTACAATCCCTGCCCAGATTTCATCACCCAAATCAGATAAATCTTCGGTTGGTAATGACCCTTTCCATCTGCTCTCTGGATTATCATTGTCGTTTGTTTGCGATTTAATTTTTGATCTTTTTGTATGACGTGTATCCATATTTTTCTCACCTTAGTTATTTATTTTGATCTGTTTATCTTGAAGGCTTCCATATCTTTAATTTTGATTATCATAACGGGTCAAGTCTGAACAATTATAAGGCCTCCCATAAAAAAATCCTTTATTTATCTCGTAAGTTTCAAATTCAGTTGATTTGATGATGACCCACCTTCAAGCAAAACACGATTCTCTCCACTCCCCCAAAATCGATCATGACTATAAGCGTAAGAAGCTAAAGATGACGTTTCACTTTGTTGTTCTAATGAAGATTTGGGTAAATTTTTAATTCTTTCAAGAAAAAAATCTTGCGAGTCTTTATCTGTCTTTTCGCTTTCTTTTATAAAAGCTGAATATTTGGCTTTTATTTCTTTCACTTCATCTTCATCAAATGTTTTACATTCTTTATTACCATCAGAAAAGAAGAAAGTGACTTCAAATTTAGAGGATTTTTCTTCTGATGCTTCGCCAAGTTCAATAGATACTAAATTTTTTTCTCTATTTGTCATAAAACTTTCTAAGCGAGATGGCTCGTGTCCTGTTTTTTTCCTTTTTGAAGGCGTATGTGCTGTTTCCATGGATGGTTTTACAATTTCATCCTTATTAGCAAGTGTAGCTGTTCTATGGCCTGGACGCCTATCTACTTCATAACCACAAAGACCGTCAGGATTCTCAGAATCAAGCAATTTAAGCGCGTGCTCTTTATATTCAGGTATATATCTATTTGGTACAAGTCCCTTGCCTAACGTAAATTCTTCAAATGCCTCATCATATTGAGACTCATCGAGTTGGTGTATTATTTTTCTTGTGTTCATAAATTATCCTTTGATTTTAAGATTGAAATGCATACATCATATCAAGGAATCATTAAAAATAAATACCGTGTTTTTACGGTTTGAGTAAACTGAATTCAATTGCATCATTTGTTTCGATTTGGATATTACATAAATTTTGCAATGCTTCTATTTTTGTTTGGCATAAGTTTGCGTAAAGCAATGCCCGCGAATCAGGACGTAGCCTCTTTTCGTATCCATGCTCACCGTATATGTATGCCTTTTGCCCATAGGTTCCAAAATAAAAAAGATCTCCCA
>JABDBK010000087.1 GCA_013288655.1 Gammaproteobacteria bacterium
AAAATTAGGTGCTATTAAGAACGACTGTCGCCAATGATATAACGTTTCATAAAAACTAGTGATAAGATCCATAGAGGCATACCATGCAGGATACTGTCCTGTACCAAAACGCGTAGGTAACCAGGAGGATTGCTCAAAAATATAATCGATTGCTTGGTAGTGATGATTAAGTTCAAGTGAGGCTGTTGTGATTTGATGCGCATATTTTTTTGTATCAACGTCTGCACTTAAATCATCAAACTCATCAAAGCCAGGATAAATTCCTATAATATTGCGATATACCTGAGCACTTACTTCAACAATTTCATTAAAAATTGGCATCATATAGATTGATTCAATTCCAAATAGGTTCTAACTTTGACCAAACCCATAAAGCCTTCTTTTGCAATGACATCCAAAGGTCTGATGTGATCAAAATCCGCATTCTGGGTGGTCATCCAACTGTAAGCTAATTCTTTATTAAACACATAAGCACGTCTTAAAAATTTATGGATAATAAGTAAATGGCGAATTCTATCTTGAGTATCTCTATAAGTAGGTAAACATTGTTTAAGCGTTTTATAATTATAAATGCTCGTCTCAGTATTGGGCGACAGGCCTAACAAAATCGCCTGCTGTTTGATGGTTAATTTCCAATGCTCAAATAATTTCATAATTAATTGCGTCTGATGTTGACGCTCTGTTTGCGACAATATAATCGTAGGCAAATAATCAGGGTTTCTTCGTTGATGCATAAACTACCTCGTTCTATGATTTATATTATAATACATATATGTATAATTTTATATACATATATATATTATAACTTATTGATAAAAAAAATTATTTAACGTGCGATCAAAATATGTTACGATTGCGCATAAAAAGCTCATTAAATGCGCAAAAGTGCCCTCGTCAGAAGGGATGCATATGTGAGCTATCGCTTTAAAAAACGAGGTGATTTTCATGATGCAAGAAAATGATAATGATATAGCAGGTATTATTTTCTATAATGATATGATATATATTACGCCGGCTTCGGCGACTTTAAGCACGAAATGCGAATTAGCGGCTTCTTTACCAACAAACGAAGATATTTATCAATTTATTATTAATTCAGAAAATACACTATTTGATAACCATATAAAAACTGCCGTCTTTTTTATGGCTTGTCTTAACACGCTTAAAGAAAAACTCTACTCTCAAGAAATACATGATCTTCTCTCCGAAATGAAACCGATATCTCTAAGGCATGATTTAACTAAAATTTTGAACAAACTAGGAGGGTATAGTTTCATGCCATATGATGAAAAAAATATAACTAAAGGCGTAGAAATAGAATATTCAAACATACCTGAAGCCTATAAAAAATTAACCGAATGGGTCATGGATAAAATCCAAAAAGGTTGGTCTCATCCTGAAGATAAATCTGTTGAAGCCATAGGAGAAAATACCTATAAGGGTGAAGCAACCACACCCATTATTTATGATAATACAGACTTAAAGCATACCATGCTTAATATAGCTTTTTTACAAGCCATGGGAGCAGCAACAAACGCATCATGTGGACTTCATGTGCATATTGGTGTAAAAAATCTTGAAACTCCTGAGGTGTATAAACAAATAGAATATGAAACTAATGAACATCCATCATGTACAAATTATCAATTAGAATTTATGAAGCAATTTCTTATGATTTATAAAAATGAAGCAGCTAAATTTATGTCAATAGAAAGAGATCCCAATAAATATTCAGCGACTGTATTTATGCCAATAGAAAGAGATCCGAATACATATTCAGCGACTGTTACCATTCCATGGCATATACGAGAGATCAAAACATTATATGAATTGATACAACAAGTAAATCGGAATGATAGATATTATGAAGTCAATTTTCATGCTTTTGCGAAGCATGGGACTATCGAAGTGCGAGCATTTTCAGGTACTACAAAAGAACCAATCATTTATGGAACTCTTGCTATGATTGATGCCATAGCGAAAGAAGCAAGAACCTGCACTAATATTATGTTTGATAAGCTGATAACAGCAGATGAAAAAAAGTATGATCAACCAAGAACTCTTGTACGACAATCATTTTTTAATCGGAGAAAAACAGAACAAGTATTATTTATACCAGGATATAAACCACCACAGCCATTTTTTAACCGGAAAAAAACAGAACAACAAACAGAGTTATTTATGCTAAGAGTTAAACAAATACATGAAAGCAAAGTAAAAGTACAACCTTCAGCAGAGCAAAAAAATACTGTTTATGTTTATTTAACGCAAGATCATATCATAGGATATACGTTTTATGACAAAAAAGACAAGACAAAAACAGGCACTATAGATGATAAAAGATTTGAAAATATTATTCAAAAATTGAAGTCGCATCAATCACTTGATTTGCAAGAAAAGAACCAAATATTACTCGAAGTATCTATGCAATCTGGCGCCCTTGTTAGCGAGCGTGTTGAAAAAGTCAAGCAAACGCTCATTGCTCTAGGGCTTCCGGAGAAGCAGGCTCAATGGCGTTATTCCGCATAATGGTATTATCTTAGTTTTGCAGATACTCCAACCCAATCTGCTTCATTAAATTTTTCAGGAATTAATTTTTCATTTAATTCGGACAATAAACGTTGTCTTCTTCCCCAAGTTTGTGAAGCATTCCCATGCGTTTCATTACTTAATGATAGATGCTGAATGCGATGTAACTCTTCTTCAATATGAGCTTTACATACCAAACTCATATTGATTTCATTATTTTCCAATTTTTGCATGATCTCATTTGACAAACGTTCACAATCCTTACTTATTTCTAAACGTTTAAGATACAAAGGCCGAACCGCTATGACATGATGCGACAGAACTGCTCCCACTATAGCTGATATCATCATCATGGTAGTATCAGAACAACCTGTTATTTCAGATTTGTTTAAGTTCGCGCCTACATAAGCAAAAACAGCAGTAAGAGCCACGATACTTCCACGTGCTATCAATTCATCTTTACTGTATCGATGATTTCCAGTTCGTATTAAGTTTGCAGCGCGCGACCAATCAACAAAATGGTTGAAGGATTCGGTGAGTTTTTTAGTAAATAATCCAAGCATAAACGACATCTCCCTTAAAATTAAAGGGATTATGCATACACTTGGAAACAAGTGTCAAGAACTGAGGCTATGCAAAGGCAGTTTGCACAACAAATAAAATGCAAAAACCAATAATGAGCGAAGCAATCATATTTTTCTTCATGTGATCTACCTCTTTAAAAATAAATTGGCGACACATAAAATATTATAAACCATTTTTAATAATGGTAATGATATAAATTTGATCATTCATCACAGCTATGATTAAAGAAATACCTCTTTTGATATAAAAATAAGCGCGAGAACAATAATGGCAGGATTTAATTCACGATATCGACCCGTAATAATCTTAATCACAGCATAAGAAATAAATCCTAAACAAATACCTTGAGCGATGGAAAAAGTAACAGGCATAGTCATAGCTGTAATAAGCCCTGGCGCATACTCAGTCGCATCTTTCCAATCAAGTTCCGTAAATGCTCTCGCCATCAAGCACGCAATATAAATAATCGCAGGGGCTGTTGCATAAGCAGGAATAGACTGAGCAAGCGGTGATAAGAATAGCGTCAACAAAAATAGGATAGCAACCACCACTGCCATCAAGCCTGTTCTACCACCCATTTTCACACCAACAGCACTTTCTAAATAACTCGTGGTGGTCGATGTGCCAAGCGTAGCACTTGCAATAGCTGCCGCACTATCGGCAATCAATACACGATTAATACGCGGCATTTTACCGTGTTTATCCATAAAACCTGCACGATGTGCAATCGCAATTAAGGTCCCTGTATTATCAAACAAATCGACAAACAAAAAAGCAAAAACTATAGTCATTAAACCCAAATTAAAAGCACCTGCAATATCCATCTGCAAAAGAATGGGCATCATACTGGGCGGCATTGCAAAAACACCTGCAAACTTCGTATAACCCAATACCACACCGATAACAGTCACTGCAAACATACTAATGATAATACCGCCTATCACTCCTAAGGTATCAAGTATAATAA
>JABDBK010000088.1 GCA_013288655.1 Gammaproteobacteria bacterium
CAAAAATCGAGCAAACACAATTTGATTATCGTGCTCAACCCAAGGTTTCACATGTGAGTGAGCAAATGACAGCTTATCATCAGTTACATGCCGATTGTGATGTGCAAGTGCAAACACTGCAAACACCACCAGAATGTCCTTTAGGATTTGCATTGGCGCAGTTACGAAATATTTACATTCTTGCTGAAAATGAACAGGGATTATTGCTGATTGATATGCATGCGGCTCATGAGCGCGTGCTCTATGAGCAATTTAAGCAACAATTTGCAAAGCAACATTTTTCTGTGCAGCCTTTGTTAGTGCCTATTACGGTGCGTTTAAGTGAACGTGAAGTGAATACATGCGAAGAATTTTCTGAGGTTTTTAAGCAAGTTGGTATTCATGCTCAACGATTAAGTCAAGATGCCATCGTAGTCCGTGAGGTTCCCTATGTGTTGCGAGATGGCGATATTGAAAAGCTTGTTCGCGATATGTTGGCCGATTTAATTCAGCACGAACAAAGCGCGCGAGTCGAAGAAATGATACAACACTGGTTAGGGACTATGGCGTGTCATGCAGCCGTACGCGCACAGCGCAAAATGACCCTGCCTGAAATGAATGCATTATTGCGTGCGATGGAAAATACACCACACAGTGATCAATGCAATCACGGAAGACCAACATGGTTGCAGTTGTCACTTCAAGATCTTGATAAATTATTTTTGCGCGGGCGATAAATGTCATTGATAGTTTGTTTAATGGGTCCAACTGCATCAGGTAAAACGCAACTTGCTATTGAATTGGTGCAACGTTATCCCTTTGAGATTATCAGTGTCGACTCAGCCATGATTTATCGAGGCATGGATATAGGTACAGCGAAACCTGGGCCTGATATATTAAACATTGCACCCCATCGATTAATTAATATTTGTGATCCGCGTGAAGCTTATTCAGCCGCGCAATTCCGTGTGGATGCTTTGCGTGAAATGGAAGATATACAATCAAAACATAAAATCCCATTGTTGGTCGGTGGAACTATGATGTATTTTCGAACCTTGCAAAAAGGCATCGCCGCCATGCCTTCCGCAAATCCTGAATTGAGAGCTTTATTGCTTAAGGATGCGCAATTAAAAGGTTGGCCTGATTTACATCAACGTTTGCAGGATATTGATCCTGTGGCAGCAAGACGTATTCATCCTCATGATAGTCAACGTATACAACGTGCATTGGAAGTGTTTATGTTGACTGGTAAAAATTTGACGGCGTGGCAACAAGATCAGCCTCTGGAAGATTGGGATAGGAAAATCATAAATATATGTTTAATTCCTGAAGATAGAGCAGTATTGCATAAGCGCATTGCCGCGCGTTTTGTGCAAATGTTGGAAAATGGTTTTGTGGAGGAAGTGAAACAATTAAGGGGCCGTGGTGATTTAAGCATAGATCTTCCGTCGATGCGTTCAGTAGGCTATAGGCAAGTATGGGAATATCTCAACGGAAAGTATACTTATGCAGAAATGTGTGAAAAAGGCATCATTGCAACACGACAGTTAGCAAAACGACAATTAACCTGGTTACGTAGTTGGCCAGATAAGATTGTGTTTGATAGTGAAGCAGACGATTTACTTTTACAAGTTTCTAACTTTCTCGATTCTACTTTCATGCAAGGGTAGATCTTTGTATACTAGTTAAGATATGTAAAGCTGGCCTTTTACTTACAGGAGGTGTGTGATGGGTGGCAAGTGTAAATCTATGCGTTTGAGTGTGCTCGCGTTTGGTGTTTCGTTAGGTATTATTACTGGCGTATCTATGATGCTTTTTGCCTGGTCTGCTTGGTTATGGAGTTATGGCATGACCATGGTTGAGCAATGGACATCAGTCTATCCAGGTTTTGGACCGTCATTGAAAGGTGGTTTTGTAGGTCTTGCTTGGGGCTTCTTGGAAGGTTATATATTGGGTGTTGTGTGGGCTTGGGTTTATAACATGTGTCTATGTTGTTGCCGATGCTGCCCTTGCTGTGCTAAAAATGAGGCAGAATGCAAGATAAAATAAATAGCGTATGATTTAAAAAAAATGCGCATTTATGCGCATTTTTTTTTGTTTAAGAAAAACGTGGGGAAATCGATATGAAAAAAGAAATTATCACAAAAAATGCTCCAGAGGCAATTGGTTGTTATTCGCAAGCAGTAGAAGTGGGTCATACGGTTTATCTTTCTGGCCAAATTCCATTGAATCCAGTCACCATGACTATTGTCGATGGTGGTATTAAAGCACAAATTACTCAGGTTTTTGAAAATTTGAAAGCGGTTGTGGTAGCAGCGGGCGCTGACTTAAATGCTGTCGTAAAGCTAACAGTATATCTTACGGACATTGCGCATTTGCAATACGTAAATGAAATAATGGTAAATTATTTTAACAAGCCATATCCAGCAAGGACCTCATTTGTTGTGGTTGCATTACCAAAAGCTGCAATGATTGAGATTGATGCAGTAGCGACTCTAGTTTGACGCAGTTGCTGCTGGAGCCACTTGATTTTGGCTTAGCATATACATGGTGCTAAGTATTTTGTAGGCTTCATAAAGTTGGAAGTCAGACTCTGCTAATACGGGATTTTCAGTTGTTACGGGAGTTGTTGCTGTATTTTTACTATTCGTTTTTAAACTTCCTTTGAGTTCATATTCTCGTATAGGAGCAAGCATGGATGCGTCAGTTTTATTGGTTTGTACTTTTAAATCAGCGACAGTGACATCCGGTACAATGCCTTTATTTTGTATAATGCGGCCAGATGGGGTGTGATAAAGTGCCGTCGTCAATTTAAGCGCATGTTTATCGTCCAAAGGTAAGACAGTTTGTACAGATCCTTTGCCGAAGCTATTGATACCTACGATGACTGCACGACGATAGTCTTGTAGAGCACCCGCCACAATTTCAGAAGCAGACGCTGATCCTTCGTTCACTAATATCACCATAGGCGCACCATTGAGAATGTCGCCTGGATGTGAAGCTTTAGCAACGTATTGCGCACTTGGGAAGCGTCCTTCTGTATAAACAATCATATCTTTATATTTGTGGGTGTTGCGATTGTTTAAAAAGACATCGACAACTTGTACGGCTGTGTCTAATAAACCACCTGGGTTATTGCGTAGATCGAGAATTAAACCTTTTAAATTTCCTCCGCTATCTTTTTTCAATTTATCGATGGCAGCTATCATGAGTTCAGTGGTGGGTTGTTGGAATTCACTGATTCGCACATAACCAAAGCCTGGAGACAACATTTTGCTTTTTACGCTAGATATACGAATCACTTCTCGTGTTAATTTGAAGGTCAGGGGCGATTTTTCTCCTTTGCGGATCACGCTTAATATCACTTGTGATCCCTTGGCGCCGCGCATATTGTCTACGGCTTCATTCATGGTCATATCATTGACCATTTTCCCATTGATGCCAACAATGTAATCACCTGGTTTGATGCCTGCTTTAGCTGCAGGAGTATCATCAATAGGACTGATAACTTTAAGTACACCGTATTCTCCGGTGACTTCGACGCCCAAACCACCAAAAGCTCCTGAGGTAGTCATCATAAGAGTTTTGTAACTTTCAGCATCCAGATATTCCGAATGAGGATCTAAACCGCTCAACATACCACGTATCGCATCTTCGAGTAATTTCTTATCATTAATAGGCTGCACATAATAGTCCTTGATTTGTGCGATGGCATTCGTGAAACGGTCGATATCCGTTTTTTGCAAAGCATTTGTTTTGCTTTCTTGTGTTGTTAAGGAATTTGTTTCAGGTTCTTTGAAGGCGAAAGAAGCCGAAGCAAAGGCAACACATACCAATAGGATGCTTATGATCTTAATCCCTGCTT
>JABDBK010000089.1:0-67 GCA_013288655.1 Gammaproteobacteria bacterium
CGAGAAAGCAAGAGCCGCGGCAGAAGCTGCAGAAAAGGCAGCAGCATCTGCAGCAATGGCGGCAGAG
>JABDBK010000089.1:77-3416 GCA_013288655.1 Gammaproteobacteria bacterium
GAGGGAGATACCATGCCTTACCGACTAACCAAAATCACCACCCGCAGCGGCAGAGGTAGCAAAAACCACCGAACGAATAGCGGCAAAAAAAAGAGCCGAAGCAGAAGTAGCAAAAGTTCAAGCAAATGTACACGCCCAAAGAGCAAATGTCGCAGCAGATAGCGCAGCAAATGCTGCAAGCAGGGCTGCAGCAAGCGCCAGTGCCGCAAGCGCTTCCGAAGTAAGCATCGAAAACAAGATACAAGAAGCAAAAAACCTTGCTGATCTCGCAATAAAAGAGGCACAAAGACTTACTGATCTTGCAGCAGCAGAACAAAAAAAAGTGATAGACGACATATGCACGAAGCTATGTACTTTAAGAAAAATAGGTTCTATTCCCGATAATGATACTTCTTGTTTAGTTTTCAACGAGGCTGAGCATAAGGAACCAAACTTAAAACTAATTCAAGAACACTTAAATATTATAATAAAGTGTCTTCAAGATGAGGTCATGACTAATAGCAAAGGTGAGAGGATTAATAGACAAGGTAACTACAAGCTATCGAAAGATTATTTGGAAAATAATGCGGGTATTAGGTTGCCAGATAAGTTTGTTGATATGGCTTCAGAAAAAAGCCAGTTTAAAGCAGCATTGGAAAAATTAAAGAACGAGTTATCATCATCTGATTCAATATTAAAATCTTTGGCTGCAGAAATGCTCAAAGAATTTAAGAAGATCGATGTGACAAAAATTTCAGAAAATGATTTACCAAAAATAACAAAATTAGTAAATACTACAACTGCATGTATGTCTGAGGTTAATCACAAGACTCGCAAAGCATACTGTACAGCTCTTAATGAAGTTGAAGAAAAAATCTCTATCGGTACAACACCTTGGGTAAAATCAAGAATAGGCTTGATATGCGCAGGATTTGGATTAATAGCATTGGGGATTGGTCTAATGTTTGTACCTGGAGCATTTCCTGGTGCTGTTGCGCTTATAGGTCTAGGGGTTATGTATCTGATTGGAGCTGGAATGTTACCAGGCAAGAAATCGACATTCTTGCTATTTGATAACGCTGCACGTAATTTTAAAAAAGATGTCGATGTTGAGGTTTCACGAACACATACACCGAGAGTATAATAACATGACCCACAGACAACGGTCTTTTCCTTATGCTCAGACAACTCACAGCCCAAGACGTACCCCAACTGCTCAAAGTAGAATCAGCCTGTCAACTAGCGCCTTGGTCTGATGAAGTATTTAAAAAATGCCTGGAAGCCGGCAGCACCGGCTGGGTGATGGAGTTTAATGGCAATATCATAGGATTTATTCTGATTTTATCTCAGGTGGATGAGGTTCATATCCTTAATTTCGGTGTACATCCCCTGCACCAGCATCAAGGCTGGGGCAAGCAATTATTGACTCATATGTTACAAAACATCATCAACCAGGGCGAAAAATTTGTCTATTTAGAAGTGAGGCGGTCTAATCACCATGCTATTGCTCTTTATGAAAAAATGGGTTTTAACAAAGTGGGTGAGCGCAAAGACTATTATGTCTCATTAGATCAACGTGAAGATGCATTGGTGTTTGCTAAGCGTCTGATAATTAAGTAAAGATATAAAATAATAAAATACTTTCTTGACATTCGCAATTCTTCCATGAAAAATTGTATTATATTTCCAATTTTTCATGGACAAATCAAAATGGATAGACCTTATTATTTGCACAAAATAAAATTGCTGAATGATCAATTTCCAGCTGTCTGTTTGTTAGGGCCGAGGCAAGTAGGCAAAACGACCTTAGCTAAGTTATATGCTGGTTCTCGTCAAATGGACTACGATAACATTTATCTTTTTGATCTTGAAAATCCACAACATTTGAGCATGCTTAAGGAACCACAAATCGCTCTAGGTTCATTACAAGGGCTTATTATTATTGATGAAATTCAGCGTAAACCAGAGCTTTTTCCTTTATTGCGAGTCTTGATTGACCAACAAAATCAGAAACAGCGATGGCTGATCTTGGGGAGTGCATCCCGTGATTTATTGCGCCAATCCTCTGAATCTCTTGCAGGACGAATTGCTTATTTAGAGATTCAACCGTTTTCTTATCAGGAAGTGCATGAATGGGAGCGACTGTGGCTACGAGGGGGGTTTCCTGGGTCATATCTCGCAACATCGAATGATGGAAGCATTGAGTGGCGAAAACAATATGTGAAAACATTTTTGGAACAGGATATTCCTAATTTAGGTATCACGATTGCACCGTTGAATTTGCGACGCTTTTGGATGATGTTGGCCCATTATCATGGGAACATTCTGAATGTAGAAGAATTGTCGCGATCGCTGAGTATCAATAATAAAAATATTCGCTATTATTTAGATGTTTTGACCAATACATTTATGATTCGTCAACTACAGCCCTGGTGGGAAAATATCAGTAAACGACAAGTGAAATCTCCCAAAATTTATTTTCGAGATAGTGGATTATTGCATTATTTATTAAGTATAGAAGATCAACATCAATTAATTTATCACCCAAAATTGGGTGCTTCATGGGAAGGTTTTGCATTAGAAGAAATCATTCGTTGCCATCGAGTAGACCCTGAAGATTGCTTTTTTTGGGCGACCCATCAGCAAGCTGAATTGGATTTATTGCTTTTTCAAAAAGGAAAACGACTTGGATTTGAATTTAAATATGCAGATGCACCGATTTTAACAAAGTCGATGAAAATCGCATTTGATGATTTGCATTTGGATGAATTAACTATTATTTATCCGGGAGAAACAAATTATAAATTGACTGAAAAGATTCAAGTAGTAGGATTGACCCAGTTCCTAGTTTATTAAAAACATAATATATAGATATAATGTAACTCCCCAGGTACCGTCATTGCGAGCCCAGCGCTTTTTGCTGGGCGCGGCAATCCAGAAACTTCCTGGATCGCCCCCCCGCAACAAGTGCGGGGCTAAGCGCTTCGCAGCCTCGCGATGACGGACCTGGGGAGTAACTAATAGTAAACAATTTTATACATAGATATAGACATAAGTCATCAAATTGTCTATGGTTGAAAAATCAAAAAAACAATTTGACAGAAATGTTTAAGAATGACAGTATACAAATAATTCAGAGGGCGCCTGCCACCATCTTATCTTCAACATCCCCAATATTATCCTAATGCAGTAAAAAAACATAAATCAAATTATTAAGATGAAAGCATGAGAACGATCGAGCGAAAAAGCATAAAATTAAACATTGGAAAAAATAACATCTTCCAATCGATTGTGCGTGCTTATGCCAAAGAAAAACAATATTGGTTGCTTCAATTTCAACAAGCTATTCATATTCCCTAT
>JABDBK010000090.1 GCA_013288655.1 Gammaproteobacteria bacterium
TCACCAGCATCATCTTGTTGCAAAGCGGCTATATTCAAAGTATCTAAACTTAATTTACTGAGCAAAACTTTAAATACATCAGAAGTCTGATCTGCAGCGGCCATTAATCCTGTTTCATTATAGTTGTTTTTTTGTAATACTAATTGATTACAGATTTCATCTGGCAATTGATTCAGAAAAAATATAGCTGCTTCTGGGGCGAGATTTGCCATTAATATATAGAATCCATTATCATGATCATATTGTAATGCTTGTTGAATAGTTTCATGACTTAAAAGTTGTAAAAAAGGCACGAATTTCCAAAATGGAAGCCTGTGTTTGAATGATGCCCATGTGAGAAGGCTCTCTTTTTTGTTGACAAGCAAAGCAGCTTGATTAGCCAATTTAGGTTCAATATCCGTCAATTCTATCGCTACCCTAGCGGGCTCATTATCCTGAACATAATGATTAATTGCGGCCAATTTATTGAAACTGCCGCGTCCTAGCCAGACATTGAATTGATCTTTCGTCAAAAATACTTGTTTGTCTTCTGAAAACATTGATAATTCAATTGATCGAATATCTGATTCCTGGAGAGCATGTTGACTTTGCAGGTCTTGTAAAAAATCTTTTGCTTTACCTGAATTAAGAAAATGATAAATCACAAATTTATCTGTCATATTGATATGCTGTGGAATAGCTAAATCAAGTGATAAAGGTTTAAAACGTTTGTTTGATATAGGTTCTACAGGACTTTTTCTTTTTTTTCTCATCATAAGTGTTGGCATGTTAATCCTTTAAAAGCATTTATAAAAATCCTTATCCAAATAAGGTAACATATTTATTTTTAAATTCAACAATAGATCGATGAGATAAGAAAAATAAAAAATCTTTACACTATAATTTTTTCGTGTTATTAAACGATTCATGTTCATGATGAACATTTTTTAAATGGGATTAAAAAAATAGCTTTCAGGAGATTTATTATGCTAAAGGGCAGTGATGCTGCAAAGGATAAAAAGAAACCTCATCTACAGATTGACACCAGCGAATCAAATTTTAAAGAAACAGCTTTTGCTTATCTTTGTGAAAACGAACACAGCCGCTATATTCCAAACAGTAAAAAAATAGGTCATGCAGTTATTATCAAGCAAGCTGATAAATCAATCGCAGCTCAGTACGAGCTACCCGTCGTAGATGATGATGAGACACCACTTGTTCGTCCTTTAATTAATATTGAAGCTATAGAACCTTTTAGAGGCATGCATAGATATCGTGCGCAAACTCCGGACGGCAAAACCGCGATGTATGCCAAACGGTTTATTTACGGTAAAACGGGAGATAAAAGCGATGAAAAATCGTTTGAAATAGCTTGTTTTTCTCCTTCTGAAAAAAAAGATAATGCTCCGCCATTTTGGGGATCAATACGAGCAACTCCTGTATTTCGAGAAAATCTTTCTAAATCCGTGAAAAAAGATTTAGAAAGAGAATTAAAAGAGCTTAGTAAAGTGACTAAAGGTGGTGATCCACTTATTGTTGACCATGCTTCTGTGCCGCAGCGTGATCTCATTACCACACGAACACCTGACCAAAATACAGTCATGGGTGAGTCTGCACGTGATGCCTACGAGAATTTTTTTAATCAAATGGTAGATGAACTTCATCCAGAAATGAAACAACGTTTAAAACGTGCGTTTAGTGCGGATATTAAAGGCCATATCACAAAAAATAGTTTTCGCCCAGAATGGTTACATGCTAAAGGCTGGTCATTAATGCCAATGGATATGGATCCACAGACAGAAGATAATTTAGGTGCTGGTCCAAAATGGGCTAATACACAAATGATGATTTTGGAAAGAGTGGTTAAATGGTTTGCTATAAACGCTCCGGAATCATTATTAATGATTAAGCCTAAATTTGAGATGTTGCTTGATTCCGAATTGATTAAGCATATTGATTTTAATGTTAAAATTCAAATCAAGGAACGCTATGTTGAATTGATGCAATCCATAGATCCTTTTCAAGCTTATCCGCTTTTTGCAAAAGCATCTGATTTAGGTCAGGCTACCGCCATAACGTATAATATGTTACATGGTATTGATCCTATCGATATACAACCCATTAAAGGGAGTACAAACTTAAAAATGGAGAAGCAAGCTTTATTACAAAATAAATCGTCTTCATTGTTTCGTTCTAATGCAAATGAGAGCATTAATCCTTTTAAAAATTCTACACAAAAAACCAACGAAGAAAATAAAGATACAGATATTAAAGCACCTGTAAAAAAACGTCATGCTGAAGAATTGAGTTCTGAAAATTCGAGTGCACCAAAATTAAGTCAACCGCAAGCAACTAAAGATAAACGCACTTATGTCAAACCAAAATACCCAACCGCACAAAAACATGAGCATTCGATTGTAGAAGTGTATTCAAAATCCTTTGAACCCGATTACGATAATCCATGGAGAGATCCAGAAACAATGTCTAGCTCTGGTTCAGGTTTCGTTGTTCAGGATGATTCGGGAAAAAATTATATTCTTACCAATGCTCATGTTGCTGAAAATCCAATCTATCTTCAGGTTAGATTAGCTAATGATAGACAGAAAAAATATGAAGCAAAAGTTAAATGTATTTCATATCAGTGTGATCTTGCGTTATTAGAAATTGAGGATAGTGAATTTCATAAACTTGTTAAGCCTGTTGAATTAGGCGATATGGTTAACCTGCGTCAAAAAATTACGGTTATGGGTTTTCCTATGGGAGGTACCGAAATATCTATCACAAAAGGCATTGTATCACGTATTCAAGTTGATACTTATTGCAAGAGCGAACAGAATTTGCTGCAGGTACAAGTGGATGCTGCAATAAATCCTGGAAATAGTGGAGGGCCCGTTTTTTCAGATGACAAAGTGATTGGCGTTGCATTTCAGGGAATTAATCGTCCTGGTTTAGGTTATATTATTCCTATACCCATAGTGCGTCATTTCTTGACTGAAGCATTAAGCGGAAAAAAATATCGAGGGTTTCCTACTATTCCTTTCGAGTCTGAGCAACTTGAAAATTCACATGAACGTGCGCACTATCAATTGGGAAAAAGAACGGGTATACGCATCACAGATGTAGACAACTTATCAGATGCGTATAAGAAATTAAAAAAAGATGATATTCTGCTTAGCATCGATGGTTTAACCATATCTAATGAAGGAACAGTGGATATACCAGGTATAGGAAAGGTCATTGATTTATGTCATGTCACTCAATCAAAATTTATAGGTGATAAAGTAACTCTTAAAGTCTTACGAAAATTATCTCCTCATGTAAGTGAAGAATTAGATATTGATGTTCTTCTAGACACCATACAAGGTGAT
>JABDBK010000091.1 GCA_013288655.1 Gammaproteobacteria bacterium
GTATGGTTTGTCTTATTTGTTTGCTTTTGCGATTTGCTGGGCTGTATTGTCGTGGCGTATAAAATATTCTTCTTTTCCACGCGGATTTACTAAAGACCAGTTGTCAGACATGATGTTTTATGGAGCATTAGGCACTATCCTAGGCGGCCGCTTGGGATACGTATTTTTTTATATCTGGCCTGATTTTCTTGCTAATCCATGGATTTTATTTCAAGTATGGAAAGGCGGTATGTCCTTCCATGGAGGGATGTTGGGAGTTTTTGTTGCGCTCTGGTTTTACGCTAAAAAAATTCATACATCAGTTTTTGATATAACGGATTTTATCGCACCTGCAGTTCCCTTAGGTTTGGGTGCGGGACGCATAGCTAATTTTATTAATGGAGAACTGTGGGGCAGGGTGACGGATGTGCCTTGGGGTATGGTCTTTCCACATGCAGGCGATTATCCAAGACATCCTTCGCAGCTCTATGAATTGGGATTAGAAGGTATTTTATTATTTGTTATTTTATGGATCTATTCGCGGAAACAACGACCGCGTTTTGCCGTCACGGGTTTGTTTTTAATGCTTTATGCAATGTTTCGATTTTTGGTAGAATTTTTTCGTGAACCGGATTTTCAAGTGGGTTTTGTAGCTTTTGGCTGGTTGACAAAAGGCCAACTCTTGTCGATTCCTATGTTTCTTTTGGGAGTTATTTTATTTTGTATAGCGTATAAAAGGCAGAAAAAATGGACCAATACTTAACATTTTTACGGCATATTCGTGATAACGGTACGGTAAAAACCGATAGAACCGGTGTAGGGACTGTGAGTGTCTTTGCATATTCCATGCGCTTTGATTTAAGTAAAGGTTTTCCGCTAGTCACGACGAAAAAGCTTTCATTACGAAGTATTATTCATGAATTGCTATGGTTTTTGTCGGGTGATACGAACATACGTTATTTGCGTGAAAATAAAGTGACTATTTGGGATGAGTGGGCAGATGCATCAGGTAATCTTGGCCCTGTGTATGGCAAGCAATGGCGTGCCTGGGAAACATCAGATGGTCGAGTGGTTGACCAGATGAGCGAATTAATTGATCAAATCAAGAAAAATCCGGATTCAAGACGTCTTATTGTAAATGCCTGGAATGTAGGTGATTTGGCAAAAATGGCCTTACCGCCTTGTCATTTATTGTTTCAATTTTATGTGGCTAATAAAAAATTATCATGCCAACTCTATCAGCGTTCTTGTGATGCTTTTTTAGGAGTGCCATTTAATATTGCATCCTATGCGTTATTGACCCATATGATAGCGCAACAATGTGATTTAGGCGTGGGTGATTTTATCTGGACTGGAGGTGATTGTCATATTTACTCTAATCATCGAGAACAAGTGGATTTGCAGCTTTCGCGTCAACCTTTTCCATTACCTACCTTGCGGTTAAAACGAAAACCTGCGTCCTTGTTTGATTATGTTTACGATGATTTTGAGATTTTTAATTATCAGGCGCATCCGCATATTAAGGGTGAAGTTGCGGTTTAGTGCAGGCAGCTTTGGGGTGGATTAATCTAAATAATCCCAATACGGCATGATTTTTACATCACCGTATTGAAATACTTCTCCGGTATAAAGTAAAAAACAATTTTCTCGCGGATCAGCGTATTTTTTTATGGCTTGTACTAACTTGGGATGAAATGTTGCTGTTTTTTTAATTTCAATATAATCTCTCGATGACTTTCGATCGACAATTAAATCAATTTCGACCTTGTCTTGTGTTCTAAAATAAAATACTTCACTCAAGGTCGCTGTGTGTAATTCTTTTTTAACTATTTCACTGACAACGTAATTTTCAAATAAACTCCCTGCCATGGGGCCTTTGTCATATTGGTCAAATGTTGTAATGCCGGTGAAATATGAAATCAAACCAGTATCATAAAAATAAACTTTAGGACTTTTTACAATGCGCTTTCCGTGATTTTCGTAAAAAGGAGGAACAATAAAAATAATATAGGAGGCTTCTAAAATAGAAAGCCATTTTTTGATAGTCGGTACAGATACGCCAATATCTCTCGAGAAAGATGACATATCGAGTAATTGTGTTGCTCTTGCTGCTAATAATTGCAAAAAACGTCTGAAATCGTGAATATCCCCGACATTTGCAATAGCACGCACATCTTTACTTAGGTAAGTTTCGATGTAAGAGGCAAACCACAAGTCTGATTCTAGGTAATTGCGCATCACAAGTTCTGGGTAACTTCCACGAAAAATAGATTCAGGCAGGCGAGGCATCGGCATTTCTGCATATTGAAATGGTAATAAAGACATTAAACCAATTCGTCCCGCTAATGATTCTGTGACATGATGCAAAAATTGAAATTGACTAGAACCTGTGAGAACGAAATTTCCATAAAAAGATCGTCTTTGATCAACTTTTATTTTTATATAATTAAACAACTCAGGCACATATTGCACTTCATCAAAAATGATTTTTTCTGAATAATTTTTTAAGAATCCCTCAGGATCCTCTTTAAAAGAGAGAATATTTTTAGGATCATCAAACGTTACATAACCATACTCTGGCAAGACATGTTGTAGCAAAGTAGATTTCCCAGATTGTCTAGGGCCCGTTAAACCCACGACAGGAAATACGTTTAAATAACGACGCAAAGCTTGTTCAGCAACACGATAAACATAAGACATAAAAACCTGCAATTTTAAAATATAATATTAATTTTGCTTGTAATTATGGAGAAAAGCAACATACTATTTATTAATTCCGTGCCAGCAACTAATTAGTACATGAAATACCTTTATCAATCAAATAGTTGATATAAATTCACATTATTTTTACATACATTTATGAGCAAAAAATTTTGAAAGTGTCAGAGCTATGTTTACGATGATTTTGAGATTTTTAATTATCAAGCGCATCCGCATATTAAGGCTCCGGTGGCGGTTTAGTGCAGACAACATCATTTATTATTTATCAGCGAGGACCTCTTCTAGGAGGTTCTTTATCATCTCTACCCTGCTGTTGAACGTCAAATGGTCGGTTTGGATCAAGACGTCGTCGATTGTCCGGCTGTTGTTGATGTTGAAATGGTGTCAATAAATCCAAATTTTGTTGTGGACGTAGATTAGAATTAGATAGATTCTGTGTTGGAGGTTGTTGCCGTTGTTGTTCTTGTTGTGGAGATGATGGCTGCTGCAGCGGTGGATTATTCACAACCGGCTGCTGAGCTGGTTGAGCATTTTGAAATAAGCTTTGAGCCCATCGCCTAAAGCTAAATGCATTTTGTTTATTTTCAGGA
>JABDBK010000092.1:0-1006 GCA_013288655.1 Gammaproteobacteria bacterium
AGCTCAGAATCCGCTTCTCCGTATCACTTTTACTTTAAAGTAGTGTTAGTTGGCGACCCTGAATCTACTAAGAAGTTCACTGAACAAATGGGTGAACAAAAAACGATTACGCTTGATGGTCAAATAATCAAACTTATATTTGAGGATGGTAATGATTATCGTACTAAGCGTTTTAATGGCGCTAATGCTGCAGTATGCGTTTACGATACAACAAATAGTAGAGAGTCCTTCAATGATAATATCAAACAATATTTAAGCATTATCAATCGACATACTAAAAATGTTTCTCATTATATGATCGGCATATCTGGTGAACCTGACCTCTTTTTAATGTCAGCTCCAAATCTTGCTAAAAAAGAAGAGTACAAAAACTCAGATGTAAGGCACTTATATCTTTACAAAGACGAGAAAGAGACGATTTTTTATTACGATATAAATATAGAGGGTAATAAAGTCAAAGTTCCATTAGAAGAGAAGGAAACCAACTTATCTGAACGCATAAGACAGTTAACTTTCAATCCAGCAGGAACAGAAAAGCCTGTTAAGTGTCGTGCAACAGATACAGTTGATCAAGTTTTATCTATCACATCAAAACGAGGTCATACCTTGATCAGTAGAGATTCGTCAGTACCAGCAGTAACCGCAGAAGAAGCAAAAGCTTTTGCAAAAAAATGTGATTGTGCTTTTATTGAAAACCCTGATCAAACTCAAGAAGTATTAAAGCAAATTGCCGCACCGCTTTTAGCTCAAGACAAAAATTACATTCAGTATGTAGCCAATAAAAAAGAACAGGCAATGCGAGCAGCTCCCCCCACCAAACTAAAAAAGCTTAAACAGGCACTGCAAGCTGCTACTTCCGCCATACCAACAAAGCCCAATATGGTTAAAAAGACTAAAGCTCCGCAGATATCTAAGCCACAGATAGAAATAATAGATGCGGGACAGAGTCAAGTTGAACAACGACAACGGGAAGCTGATATACGACAAGCTGCTGCCGCTGAAACAA
>JABDBK010000092.1:1016-3285 GCA_013288655.1 Gammaproteobacteria bacterium
AACAACAAGAGCAGAAGCTCAACAGCAATCTGCATCAGTCATGACTCAAGAACCTGAAAACACGCAAGTATCCGAGGAACGACAAAAGGAGGATGAGAAAAAGCAAGCTGCTGATACCCAACGTGTAGCTGTAGCCGAACAAGAGGAACAGGCGCTACGAGCTGCTGCTCCCGTTAAACCACCCAAACCACCAAGGGCAAAAAAAGCTGAAAAGGCTAATACTCCTTCGCAGGAATCCGAGCAACAACAGGAAGATAAGACACTCCACGTCGGATCTGAGCAACCTGTTGAAAGGGATACAGTTGAAATCATTCCAGGTCGATCTAATGCAGAAACTTTATATGATATCTATTATGAACACGATAACCTTAGCGGAATGCTTCTATTTTTAGAAACGCAAGGTTATTCACCAAGCGCTGATTCTGCTGAGGTTCTTTCTTTTGCTATTAACGAAATGGCACAGCGTGCCATTTTTGCGAATGATATTATAAATTTTAATAGTATATTAATGATAATACAAAATATCACTCGGGCGGCGATAAGAGAAACCGAACAAAAAACCGAGGTTGATCAAGCACCTCCACTCAAATCATTATTTCAGAACATCCAAAAAAATTTCGAGCTACTAAAATCTAATAATTATCAAGCATATATAGATTGCTTGACGATAAGTAATGCAATAAGTTTGTATCAAGATCCTGCAGAAAAAATGGTAATGGATATTGATAAAATTCCCGGAAATTTATCTATACAGAAATTTAAAGATTACCTAGATGGTGTTAGAACAGCGCTTTTAGCAGCAAAACTAACCCATCCAGTGTCAATTCATTTGAGCGCACATGATTATGATAATAACAACATTAATCCCTATGCACATGACGTCAAGATTACACTAAATCCAGACGGAACATTGTTGTATTTTGATATTAACTCAAGGCCGGAGGTTAGCATTATAAAGTGCTCGAATATTAATGATTTAGTTGACAACTACCTGAAGAAATCCTTTAATGTCGTGCACCCCGATCAAAAACTGACAATAAGTAAATATGGCTTTTTTACTCATACCAATGACGCCGATAAGATACAACCACTAATAACGCGGATAAAGTTGCCATTGCCATCGGAAAATAAGGTTCATTTGGGTGAAACTCAACAACAATCTGCATCAGTCATAACTCAAAAACCTGAAGACCCGCAAGTATCCGAACAACAGCAGCAAAGAGAAGCGGCACTGCAAGCCGCTGCTCACGTCAAACCACTCAAACCACCAAGGCCAAGGGCAAAAGAAACTGAAAAGGCTAAAGCTCCTCTGCAGGTATCCGAGCAACGAGAAAATAAGATACGACCAGAGGAAGCAAGAGTTCTATGTTCAGTAATAAAAGATTTATTTGAGCGTGAAATTGATAATAACAAAGAAATAAAACACGGTTTAGAAAAAAGCTTGGAATTAAAAAAATCACTCGAAAATTTCCAAGAGGCTTTAAAAAATATAAATGCTAATGCTAGTATTAATGGCCTAGAAAAACTAGAGCAGACCATTGCTTTATTAAAAGCCTACATTGAAGCAAATAAGCATCATACAATTAGCTTATTTGGGCATACTTCTTTTTACCAACATGTATGGGATAAATTTTTGGAGATGTTACCACCTGAACACAAAAAGTGGGCGGAGAATATTAAAGCAGCAGATAAAGAAGAGCTTTTACCAGCTGAACCCTTGGTTAAAAATGTCAATATAGCAGAGCAAAAGGAAGCAAAAAACGAGCCCATCGTCGTACTGGATGTGGATGAAACATTAATAATAGGGAAGGATAAATATAACGATCAATTGATTAATGCATTAGTTAAAGCAGGAATCAAAGAAGTTTACCTGCTTACCTCATTTGATTTAGCAATACATCCAGATCCAACGTTGCGAAACCAAGAGCCGGATATAATGCGATATGAACTCATTAAGTATCTTGAAAAAAACAAAATTACAGTTAAGGCATTGGTTAGTAATCATGATTTGATTCCACCATCCGAATCCAAAGAAAAAACATTTTTAGATAATAAGCCAGGCAATTATTATGAAGAAGTTATCAAGCCAATAGAAATGACCATATTCAAGGATCGAAATATTCATTTAGACAAAACTAATTATAATGAATTATTAAGAGCACAAGAAAAAAACAGCCCACAGATAAATGAAATTACATACTTATTTCAAGGGTATGACCTCGTTTTGATGTCAAGCCCATCTCAAAAATTAAAAGAAAAAACTATAGAA
>JABDBK010000093.1 GCA_013288655.1 Gammaproteobacteria bacterium
TTTTATAAGTTGTCATCTATAAACTCACAATATATTATCGATTTTTAATGAATATAACATGAATGATAACTATAAGGAATTTACTTTGACGCGCACCATTTTTTTTATTTCAGATGGTACAGGGATAACTGCTGAAACATTAGGCCGTAGTTTGTTAAGTCAATTTGATATGCTTTCGTTTGAATATCAAACTATTCCGTATGTAAATACTAAAGCTAAGGTAAAACAAACTATAGCTTGTATAGAGCAAGCTTATAAAAATGATGGTGAACGTCCTATTATTTTTGCGACATTGATAAATAAGAATATCAGTCAACTTTTACAAAAAAGTTCTGCACTTTTTATGGATTTTTTTCAACAATTTATTAATCCCCTGGAAAATGAATTAGGTCATAAGTCTACTCATATGGTTGGGCTTTCACATGGCGTTAAAAATTACACGGATTATATGAAGCGCATTAATGCGGTGAATTATGCATTGGCTTATGATGATGGCGCTAATACAACAAATTATGATAAAGCGGATATTATTTTAGTAGGCGTGTCTCGTTGTGGTAAAACACCTACTTGTTTGTATCTTGCTTTACAATTTGGAATTTATGCAGCCAATTATCCTTTAACAACAGATGATATGACCTCTACCAAATTACCCGCTTGTTTAGCAAATTATAGGAAGAAGTTATTTGGACTTTCCATTGATGCAAATCGTTTGCAAATTATTCGACACGAACGTAGACCCAATAGCGTTTATGCATCTCTTAAAACATGTAAAGATGAATTGAAATATGCAGAAAATTTATTTCATGATGAAAAAATTCCCTATCTTGAAACAACGACTCGATCCATAGAAGAAATCGCTGCTGAAATTATGATATTGACACATATTAAGCGGCGTTTATCAATTTGATTTTAGTATAATTTGCTATACAATAGACCTTCTTAAGATTAATATATCTCTCTCGTTCCCTTTGTCGAATAATCATTGATCAAATACCGATAATTTGATAAGATATTCTACATGTCTAACGCCATGAAGTTGATAAAATGATGATTAAAATCATCATCTTATTCCCTCACATACAGGCGTAAGCCTAGTTCTTATCGCTAGTTTTTTTAATATGTTATGTTAAACACCAATTGAGGATGTAAACGTGTTTCGAAAATTACCCATCATTCTAATCATTCTTATTGCTACAATTTTGTTGTTAAATCCATATTTATCATTGGAAGTGAAGCAAATCATTTATGCAATCAGCTTAACTGTTAAATCGCTGATTTTGATGTTATTACCTTTCGTTATCTTTGGATTATTATTTAATGCAATCGTTGGCATGTCGCGAGGTGCAACCTTAATTATTGCATTAATACTTGCATGCGTGTGCATATCTAATTTTATGTCTACATTTTTGAGTCATTATGTAGGTATGTGGATATATGATTTTAATTTATCATTGATATTACCAAAAGAAAATTCAGGCTTAACACCAGCATGGACTTTTGAATTTCCTCGTATTATTGCGAATAACAAAGCCATGTTTTTCGGGATTTTATCGGGGCTGCTATTAGGTAAATTTAAATATGATTTTGCAAAAAAACTATCAACTCAGTTTGAAATAATTATTGCGAAAACATTGCAAAGTTTTGCATTTTTGATAGTGCTATTTGTCGCAGGATTTGTTGTTAAAATGCAATTTGATGGTACGATTCAAACCATTCTCAAAGATTATACAATGATATTTCTCGTAGTGATGCTTGCGCAATATAGTTATATTGCAATGGCATATGCAGCATTAAGTAGTTTTAAGCCAAGAGAGATGTTAAATACTATTAAAAATATGTTACCAGCAGCGATGGCAGGATTTAGCACTATGTCTAGCGCATCTGTTATGCCATTAACTATTGTTGGAGCTGAGCAGAACGCTAAAAATAAAGAAATTGCACGTTCTGTTGTACCTGCGACCGTCAATATTCATTTAGTGGGTGATTGCATTGCGATTCCTATTTTTGCTTATGCCGTTATGAAAAGTTTTGGCGTAGCTGAACCTTCATTAATGATGTATCTTATATTTGTATTTTATTTTGTATTAGCTAAATTTTCAGTTGCAGCTATTCCCGGCGGCGGTATTGTCGTGATGTTGCCCGTTTTGGAAAGTTGTTTAGGATTCAATGGTGAAATGTTATCACTTATGACTGCGTTATATATTTTATTCGATCCAGTGATTACAAGCGCCAATATTTTAGGTAATGGTATGTTTGCTAAAATGATCGATAAGATGGTGTCTTTTCGCTTCGGAAGAAATCAATCAGGATCATTACAAGAGCAGGTTTAAACAGATATGTTAATTGATATATTTCAACATTATCTTTTACCAGCATTATTTTTCACTGGATTACTTGCAGGTACGGTAGATGCGATTGCTGGCGGCGGTGGTTTAATTAGTTTGCCAGTGCTTTTGGGTTTTGGTATTCCGCCGCATCTTGCGCTAGGTACGAATAAATTACAAGGATTGTTCGGCACAGCGAGTGCGACCTATAGCTATTATCGACAAGGTTCATTAACTCGGCAGGGATTAGTCAGAGGAGTTATTTTCAGTTTTATAGGTGCAGCAGTTGGAGCCACTGTAAACCAGTGTTTGAGCGGTGATATTTTACGAAAAATAATACCTATATTATTATTAATCGTTTTATTTTATATCTTTTTTTCACCTAAACTTGGAGATAAAGATGTAAAACCAAAAATGAATGAGAAATTATTTTATCTTATCTTTGGTACTTTACTTGGATTTTATGATGGATTTTTTGGTCCGGGTACAGGCGCTTTTTGGGTATTCATTTTAGTATTATTTCTCGGTTATAATTTGTTAAAAGCAACGGCTTATACTAAAGCATTTAATTTAAATACGAATATTGCTGCCGTCATATTTTTTGCAATAGGAAATAATATTGATTATAAGATTGCATGTGTGATGGCAGTCGGTCAATTAATAGGCGGCAGAATAGGTGCTCAATTGGCTATCAAAAAAGGCGTTAGTCTTATACGCCCCGTTTTTTTCATAGTTGTCACATCAACGATTGCGACATTGATTTATAGAAGTTATGCTACCTCAGAATGGTTCAACTCGCTATTAAAGCAACCTTATGTGTGGGTATGGTTCGGATTTTTAGTAGTTGTAGTTGCTGGAATAGGT
>JABDBK010000094.1 GCA_013288655.1 Gammaproteobacteria bacterium
TTCTGGATCTTTTCTCACATAATAGATAAGGCCAATATCGCTTAAAATCTTTGCGAAAGCCAAATCTGGCTTTGAATTTTCCCAAAGCAATTCATAAAATTCAACTGCTGCTAAAAAATGAGGTAATAAATTTACCTTAAATGACTCTTCATTAACCTCTTTAATAAGAATCTCAAATGCCCTATGCATTCCCTCAAGGATAAGATCATATCCATCAAGAGAGAAAGACACGGAATTTAAGAAAGCTAAATTTTTATGTCCAAATCGTATTGATTGTTGAAACAAGGGATGGATCTTAACATTCTCTTTATCTACAACTTTGATAAATCCATATCTTGACAATAATGCTATAATTTCCAGAAATGCTTTCTTGGGAATCAGATTCTCACAAGTATGTTGCATGCAAATTTGAATCAAATCAATAGGAACTTGGTTGACAGACCAATAAGAAAGAATAACTAAAATTTTTACTGCCATGTCAATATTTTCTTTGTATTGTTCTGATTTCTTAATCGTTGACAAAGAACATTGAACGATGAGAAAAGCCAGAAAACAAGGATCTTTAATTTTTAAAGAAGCATAATTGCTTGTTTCTTCATCTAAATTCTTTAAAAAAAACTGAATGTCATTTTGATTTTGAATCATATGTGCAATAGCTAAATTAATAGCTAACTCGGAGTTATTGAGTCTCTCAGACAGACTTTTAAGAGTAAAATCACTTTCGCCTAATTTGGCTTTCAAAACATGTAGGGCTACGCTTGGCTCCAATGAGTCACCAGCTCTCATTAAATCATCCGCTTTGTCTCTCTCCGGCTCACAAGGGTTTCCACTAATCCCCTGTTGTTTCACTAATTTTATAAGAGATGAAGACAGTCCATGTACACCAGACATTTTTGCACGTGCTAAGTCTAAAGAGCAATTAAGGTTCGACCACATTAATCTCAAGTTTATATCATTTTGCAATCTAATCAGTTGCCAACATTGCAGTGATCCGTCTGAAAGACCGACAATAATTCCTGTCCATTTCTCAAATTCTACCCAAACAAGACCAGAGATAAATGAAGATAGCTCAATTGAACATAATTTTTGTTGAGTAACAACATCCCAAACTAATAAAATACTATCAAGCCCACCACATATCAAAAACCTACCTGAAGGATCAAATTCTATTCCACATATTCTATCTGAACCACAAGTTTGGTTGCCAATACAGATCTTTTTATGGATATTCCAAAAACTTAATTCACCTTTTTCTGAACCAATGGCCAGTAAAGTTTCTGTTGGATCTAATGCAGCACATGAGCTTTCCCCCTCAAATTGTATCTTGCTCACTAAATCGTCGTTGCTTATATCCCATACGCTTATATTTGTTTTACCCAAAAACTTCCCTGTTGTACCTGCAATTAAATATTTTCCATCTGAAGTAAATTTTATAAAAAATATTCGCCCCCACTCAGGCTTGTAAGTGCTTACGTATCTCTTCTCTTTAAGATCCCATACTTTTATACCTTCTATTGAATCTCCAAATGCTAATAAACGTCCTGCGGGATGAAAACTAGGACTTTCAGACCATTCTATTCCCTGAGGCATCATCTCAAGAAGATTTCCGCTTTCCAGATCCCATAACCTTAAAATTTGATCATCGAAACCAAAACCACTACTACAGTTGGTAGACGAAAGAAACATTTTTCCAGCAGGATGAAATAGTACTCGTTCAATTTTCTTTGGATGCCCTTTAAAAGTTTTTAACAAAGTTCCAGTTTCAATATCCCATTGTTTCAAATTGTTTGTTTGTTGACCTGTAAGCTTTCCACTAGCAGAAATTAATAATTTTTTCTGAGGATGAAAAGCAATGCTAGTAATGCTTGTAGTATGTTCCAAATATTGGTGATCTTTCGGATTATTTGTTAATAACCAGTACCTTAGTGTTCCATCGTTAGCAACTGATGCGAGCTCTGCTGTGTTTGGAGAAATGGCTATACAGTTCACTGCGTTTTTATGACCACCGATTATTTTAAGGCACTTACCATTTTCAAAATTCCAATATTTTAAAGTTTTATCATGACTTCCAGATACAAAATTTCTACCCGATGAGTCAAAAGTTAAACCATTGACATTACTTGAATGCCCTTCCAATACTCTTATACATGCACCTCGTGGTAATTCCCAGTATCGAATACTACAATCACTATTACTAACATCACCAGAGCCGGAAATGAGTATATCTTGAAATGGATGGTAGGCAATACTAGTAACAGGAGCACTATGACCTCTTAAGGTATTCACACAATTCCAATCAGTTACATTCCAAAGCTTTATTGTTTGATCTTTACTTGCTGAAGCTAATTGACCTCCCTTTGGATGAAACTTAAGGACGTTTACTGCATCAGAATGGCCCTCTAAAGTTTTTACACGTTCGCCTTTTTTTATATCCCAAATTTGAATTGTCGTATCTTTCGCTCCTGCTAAACTTGAGCATCCTGAAGCTAACCATCGACCATTTGGATGAAAATCTATGGTGGCTATTACATCTTTACCATGTGCCAGCACCCTAATATATTCCCCCGACTCAATATTCCATAATATAATGACATTGTCAGTACTAATAACATAATCACCACTTCCAGAAGCTAAGATGGTATTGTTTGGGTGAAATGCAAGACAATGAACATCCTGTGTATGACCAATTAGCGTTTTAACCAGCTCTTTTGATTGAGCATTGTAAAGACGTATTTGGTTTCCAACACTCACAGCTAACCAATGGCCATCATTTGAGTATACGCAGGCCGCCGGTTTAGCATTCATACGTTCATATGGAAATGATTCTCCAAAAGTAATATTCTTAAAAGAAGCATTTCTAAAATCGACCCTCTTAAGCCATGCTGCATCAAATATTATATTTTCTAAAACAGATTCTTGAAATTGGGTACTATCAAATATTCCATAACTCAAATCGGCTCCAATAATTCTTATCCCAGATAAATCCATTCCTGAAAAAGGCTTTTTAGCCTTATTCAAAAGTGTCATTGCTCTCCCTGCTGCTTTTTCTATACTTGGAATATTTCTAAAAAAGGTACCCGAGCTTTTTACAATAATCAATAAACACCAACTTAATTCAT
>JABDBK010000095.1 GCA_013288655.1 Gammaproteobacteria bacterium
TTCAAATAATTGGTCTCTCAATCTCTTCACTGCGTTAAGTGTTTCTTCACTAGCATGCTCTATTTTTGCATCTCCTAGCGAACTCGCATTCACTCGAATGGTCACATCTTGTGAGAGTGCTAATATAATAGGCATAATAAATTTGTTAGTGTATTCTTCCTGAAGTAATATTTGCTCTTCTTTGGTCGGAGCTTGCAGAGTCCATGCATTTTTTAATTCAGTTATGGTAGGTTTATTATCCCCTTTTTCTGCAACTTTTAATTTCTTAAAATAATGCGGCAACATAACTTTTATTACTTCAATCAGTTGTAACGTTTGTGCGATGCTAAATCCTGTTTGCTCTCCAATTTGATATGATAGCTTGGTATAGTGACTTTGTGCCTTTGTAATGCCATAGTTTGCAGGTTTAGCAAATAAAAAATTTGGGTAGGAGCATAGAATGCGAGAAACCATGGATGAGTTCTCATCTACTATCGCCTGCAAATATGATAAAAATGCGCGCTTTTGACGAATCTTCTCTGTCTGTGCATATAAGGTAAAACAGCTTTTTGATAAACGAGCAAGATCGCGATCATTATCAAAATAGGGGCATAACACTGACTCAGTTACTTGAGTATTCAATTTTGCTAAACTACCTTTGAATCTTGGCCTGTCTTGTCTAGTAGAGCTCATAATCTGCCTCGTTGGTAAATGCTTTTGAGTGTATTTTTAGAACAACGTTATTTTTGCACATAAAGCTTAACAAAGGCTTAAATAATAGAGGAAAACCGATCTTTTTTGGCATGGATGGCCCGAGCCATTCGGTTTTTAACTCACGGCAAAAAATTCGTGGGAAACTCCGAACTCGGGTTATAAATAAAGATTTTGAACAGGCTCTAAAGAACTCAAGTCATTGTAGATATCGATATATTGGGATCTTAAATAAACACCCATTTGCATGAGTAATTCTCTACGTCTTGGGCTTTTTGAGGCTAAATATATTTTCATAGGGTGCTAATTTTCTCATTATGAACTAAGAACAGCGGTATGATAGCTTTGAATCCTTCATTTTATCTTCTCATGATGGTGATAGCAAAAATTATCCATGAAAGTGTTGCGCTTATTATAAAAGCCAGAGCTATCGGCATTTGTGTCGCATGAGGTATCCATGCTATCAAACCACTAAAAAGTGCACCGCCTAATAATCGTGACGAATAAAACAATGCACTTGCAATGCCAGCAATATGTGGAAATGGTTGAAATAATCCTGCAGATGTATTGGGAAATACTAAACTCGCCGAAAATAAAAGTAATACAACGGGCCATGCAATAACAGCAGTATTGATATATCCAAGTAACTGTAACATCAACATAATCACACCGGACATCAACATGCCGATCAATCCTATCTGCAACATTAGATTGATTCCAAATCGGGAGACAAACTTACTATTAGCAAATGCTCCCATTGCAAAAGCAGCTCCTGATGCAGCATAAACCCAGCCATATTGCACTGGACTTAAACCAACCACATTTTCAAGCAATGCGGAGCTTGCTGTAACCCAAGCTAAAATAGCTCCATAGGTTAGTAAACTACATGACGTGTAGCCAATAAAAATTGAGCTTGTGATCAATGTGTGAATATGCTGTTTGATTATCTTGAATTGTAAATTTTCAGGTTTAATGTATTTATTCGTTTCTGGAATAATAAAAATGAATCCTAATAATACCAACAATGAACATATCGTCATGAATCCAAAAATAGGTCTCCAACCCATATGTTCTTGAATATATCCACCTAAGAGTGGAGCCATTGACAAAAATATTACGAAAACAATACCCGCATATGAATTATATTTAGAAAGCGTAGGCCCTTCGAACAAGTCACGCAACATCGCACCTCCTATTGTTAACGTGGCTCCTGCTCCTAAACCTTGGCACAATCTACCTAGCAATAGCACCTGTATATCAGGAGCCATCAAACATATTACACTACCCATGGTACATAGAAATAAACCTGCCAGCATGGGTTTTCGTCTTCCGATACCATCAGACAACGGTCCATATACGAGTTGAGAGAGTCCATAGCCTAACGCATATATTGTTAAACTGAGTTCAACATTCTGAATGTTGGTATTCAATCCTATCACAATGGCAGGGAAAGAAGGCAAATAGATATCTGCTATTGCCTGGCCTAATGCTTGTGTCACAACAATTATCAAAAAAATAATCGTAATGAATCGCATTAATTTTCCTTAATTTTATTAAGATCTATTTTTAAAAACACTTAACAATTCCATGGGGATTGGAAAAACAATCGTTGAATTATTTTCTTCTGCAATATTAGATAACGTCTGTAAGTAACGTAGCTGTAATGCTTGCGGCTGTTGAGATAAAATTTGAGCTCCCATCACATCTAATTGAACAGCAAGATTTGATGCGGAGGCATAAGATGATGTTAACCATGCTAGGGCAAATATTGCACAAACCTTAATGATAAATTTCATTAGCATATTGTCCTCCACCATCATGCTATTATACAAGATTAAAATCCTTTAGTCTTATTCTGTATCAGATGATGTCGTAATCGGGGTTATCTTATTTTAAAACAGCCAATCATTCCAATAAAACTACCCACAATAAATGATATTCCAGCAATATAACCAAAAAGAATTGTATCATTGTCGATGATCGCCATAAAAAAATCCAAGTTGAATTGAATCAAACGGAATTATATATTTTCTTTTAAAAACTAGGCCTATGATCTGGGTCAGCAGGAACTGAATTAATAATTTCTTCAATTAATTTGGAAAGAGAGGAAGATTTTTTGCACAAAAATGTCGATGAGGGAGCTATATAATTTACAAGGTACCGACAACGTTCAATGTTAACACCGCCGGTGTCAGCAATATTCGAATTTCCAGGTGCATTCCCAGGATGATCAGGATGTTTAACTAAAAATAACAAACGAATATTTAGCTCTGTTATCATAGTTATTTTCTCTTCATTAAATTTTTTATGTGTGACGATACCA
>JABDBK010000096.1 GCA_013288655.1 Gammaproteobacteria bacterium
ATCTGGAAAAAACATTCCATGAAAAAAAAAGTCACTGGGCCCCGCGCTAGGCTTGTCCCGCTATGCTTTGAATCGGGAAGCGTGCGCGGGATCAAGTAGCTTTTCAGCGCGCTAGCCCGAGTATCCCTTCTCTCGCCGCGCTTTTTGCGGTGGGAGAAGGTGCCCGATAGGGCGGATGAGGGTGTTGGGGATCTGCACGATCTAGCTTCTGCTTGCATTGTAGTGGAGTTGTTCCTCTCCTGCTTGTTTCTTTCAAACGATTCCCAATGGTGATGAATTTATTGGTTGAAAATAGGTATTGTTTTGGTTCCTTTGTTTGCATAACTAGTCCTTGCGTTAGATAAATAGTGAGAATATGATAAAAAAATAAAAGTTTACTATGTAATTTAAAAATCATTTTACGCTATCTCGGATGAGTTAATTCCATATTAAATTTATCATGGCATGAAAGTGCTATGTTCAATGTTATGTTAACAATGACAGATGTTCACACCTTTTGTTTCTTCCACGTCTCCTGTCGTTGTTGCACGCGCTGCGTAAGTTCGACACATTCTGACGCTCTTGCTTGAAATAGCTTATAAGCTCGGTTAACGGGCTCGCTTAAATCGGCAAACTCCATCGCCGGACCGAAAGAGTTTGGCGAGATGTCGGCGTAAATACTATAAAGAAATGATGAACCCAAGCCATGATCACAAGCCCGGCGATAAAATGAACGGAGATCGGAAAGTGTAAGTGAGTCTGTCAAAGTGTGAGTGAGACAGTTATAGAACCTAGCGCCTATGGTCCCGTGATTCTCAACCATATCATCCAGGCCCTTATGTAATAGCATCGCTAAATCGAGCCCCACTAAACTCTGAGCTAATCCAATTATCCATATTCTATAAGCATCTCGTTGTGCCCCATGTGGGTGTATATGATTATTCATATTGAAGTTAATAGGATAGGCTTTAATTGCTGCAATAAAAAATTGAACGACATCAATACACTCTCTCATAGCTTTCGGTCTAAATAATTCGTCTCTTAATGCATTCCGTGCATTAAGTGTAGCTTCACGGGCATTATCAATTTTTGCCTGATACAATCCTGTTTCAGGATTCGGCATCCACTCAACTTCAATAGTTGCATCTGTCCTCAGTACGTTAATCATTGGAAAAATTAGTTCCTGATAATATTTTTTCTGTAATTCTTCTTGTTCTTTTATGGTTGGTATTTGCAAAATCCACATATTTTCGAGTTCGGTTATGCTAGGCTT
The DNA here is from genome assembly GCA_013288655.1 of Gammaproteobacteria bacterium. Lineage (GTDB taxonomy): Bacteria > Pseudomonadota > Gammaproteobacteria > DSM-16500 > DSM-16500 > JABDBK01. The sequence goes on from JABDBK010000096.1 coordinate 1,253, forward strand.
TTCTTCATCTATTTCTTTGTCTTTTAATTTTTCTAGATAATGCTCTAACATAGCTTCCAACACACTAACGTGTCGCATCTTTTGTGCCATGCTAAATGCCGATTCACCTTTTGTAAGATATTGAAGTCCAGTTTGACATTTGATTTTCATAATCCCGTAATCTTCAGGTTTTGCCAATAAAAAATCAGGATAACAATGTAAAATGGGAGATATAATTGATGGATCATTAAAAATAATCGCTTGTAGGTACTGCAGAAACGCACGTTTTTCACGAAGTATATTTGTCTGGGTATATAATGTGACACAGCTTGTAGATAAGCGACCGAGCTCTTTATTATCAAGATAGGGAGATAACACAATATCATTTATTTCTTCTTGGTTAAGCAATTTATTTTTTCTGCTAGAACTCATAATCTGCCTCGTTGTTAAACATTTTAAATGTTGTGATCATGATATAGCACAACAAGAGGGTTTACCATTTTTTAAAGAGGAATCTTTTACTGTATTCTCATGAGGTCGCATTGGTACCAAAGTTGCTCTAGAAGGAAACAAAGTACTTTTATAAGCAGTATAGTGTATTACTGCTGTTTTAAGAGATTGATATTCTTTTTTTTGAATAACAAATTTTCTAATTTTGTTTTGTTTAATATCTAAATCATCTATCGTTTCAACTTCCCGTAAATTCCTTTTTTCATGCATTTGAATAGCGAACTCGGGTAATCCATAAAACAAACGCATGTCTAATTTACTTAATTCATCACAGAATTGTTCATTAGTATACATCGTGCCATATGAATGATTATATAAATCACGCATACGAGTAAATTGGGCACAAAAGCTAAATAATAGAATTTGCTGTAACGCAGTGTTTGAAAGAGCTTGGTTTGTAAGAAGATACGAATGTAATCTAGGCGGCTGAGAAAATGAAAAATAATTATTATAAAAACAATCTAAAACATCTATCCAAAGTGGGGCTTTTACTCCTGGATAGATATTCGCTTTCATTAAAGCAGAAAAAATTTCTCTAGGCTGTAACGACTCGACTTCATCATGTTCATTATAATAAGATAAGGGAATTTCTCCATTCTCTATAGCAAATAAGAGCATCACTCTTTGCAAGTTATGCACATTTCCGTGAAAAAAACCGCTAATAGTAAGTCTGTCTTCAGTAAAAAAAGCATTCTCTAATAATAATCGTTTCGATTCCAGTTTGGGAACAAAGCCTGTCCATCTGGATTGATGATGTCCCATATTATATTGTTGAAATTTATTAAGTAATACTCGCTCAAAAATGCTGAATTTTTTAACAGAGTTGAATGATTCATTAGGAATAGGCCATAACATGCCCTGATGCATCCAATAATTGACATGTTCTAAATTAAATTTTGGAAAAGGCTGTTCTGGATATTCTTCTTGCCAGTGTTTTTTAATTTCTTCGCTGATGCATAAAAGATAAGGAATACATCGCTCCGGATTTCTTAATAAACTATAAATAGAAGCTAAAGCTGCACGTATTGCTTGATCTTTGTTGAGGTAAAATTTATCTTCCGCGGCGGGCTCTTTTAAAAAAAGATAGGCAAATGATTCATCCCATGTTAGAGGAACTTCTTTGACTAAATCCTTTTTTTGACATTGTTTTTCTAATTTTTCTTTAATTAATTGAACACAGACATGTATTTCT
>JABDBK010000097.1 GCA_013288655.1 Gammaproteobacteria bacterium
TTTAATAAGATCTTCAATAAAAGCTTGATTAGGATTGTTTCGATATCGAAAAAGATTAGCTTTGGGCGTAATTAAAGTATCATCAATATCTAAAAGCAAAAGCGTGTCCTGGTCTATATTTTTTAAAAGTTCCTTAACTGTCTCTATTGAGGAAGTTTCTAATAATTCTATCGTTACCCTATTATTATGAGTCATTGTCTTGATCTCAATTGTAAAAAAAATTTCCGTCCCACCCTATTATAATAATAATGGTTAAAATTTAACAATGGATTTATTTTGTGCTTGCGATTGAATAACTTTTTCAGATAAGATCAGTAAGTTTTATGCTTTGGGATTTGGAACAGATGGAAACCCTCAAGACTTATGACACTACGACATCAAAGAGTGCGACACTTCACGTTTTTACCAAAGATGAAAAATACGCATTAGGTCTTATTAATGTGGGCACTTTTTTAGAGTATTTTGATTTTTGTACCTATCTTCATATTGCCGTCGTTTTAAATGGAGTATTTTTTCCAAAATCTGATTCATACACTAAGTCTTTGCTTATCGCTCTTTCTTTTTCTATGGCTTATGTTTTAAGGCCAATTGGGTCTTTAATATTTGGTTTATGGGGAGATTTGCGTGGAAGAAAACAGACAATTATTCTTACAACGAGCATGATGGCATTTTCCTCTCTCGTGCTCGCTTTCCTTCCTACTTATGATCAAATTGGCTTTAAGGCTTCGTGCATAGTTCTATTGTGTCGAATGATCCAAGGTATTTCATCAGGAGTTGAATTTACAGGAGCCAGGATTTATGTTACAGAATTAACCGAAAAATATCACCCCTATTTTTATACTGCCATTGTCGGGGCAGTTGCAGATGCTGGAGCACTTTTTTCACTTGCTATCTGTTCATTAATGTTATGGATTTCACCTAACCATGGTTGGAGAGGAGTGTTTTTTTTGGGGGCAGGCATTGCTATAGTCAGTGCTATATCGAGAACCAAGTTAAAAGAAAGCCCAGAATTTCTAGAGAAACTTAAAAAATTTAAAGAATTTAGTAATCAAAAGAAAGCGCTATACACAGCTTTTAAAGAAAACTTGTTGAATACAATTTGCTACTTTCTAATGGAACTGATAAGGCCATTTTTAGGGTTTACATTTTTGATATATATGGGCCAATACTTAAGTCTTCATTACGGGTACACCCCAGAACAAATTGTTCGACACAATTTTTTTATTACATTGGTTTCGTTTGCTGTCCATTTATTTTTTATTTTCTTAACACGATACATACATCCAATAAAAATATTAAAATTCACGACAATAGTATTATTTTTCCTTTCCCTAGCTTTACCATTTTTAATTAAGCAAAGTACTACAATTTTTGATATCTTTGTGATCCAAGTTATTTGCTGGTCACTAAATGTTACTAGTATTGGATCAGCTATTTTTGTGAAGGGGTTTCCTACAATTGGTCGATTTACTATGTTAGGCTTTTCATTTTCTTTTGCAAGAGCCATAGGAGCCGTTGCTACTTCTTATGGTTGCATTTGGCTTGCAGAAAAATATAGTTTTGCTGGAATTTCCATTTTAATGACCAGTATGGTGATTTTGTATGGTATTGGCTTGCATTTCTTTCTGCCCGATGGTAATAGGTCTAATAAAGAGGGTATTGTATAAGTGAAAAAAAATAATTAATTGTTTCCAAAAATGGTTGCTAACATATTAGCCAGTTGAAATTTGTTTTTACAGTTGAATTTCTCTTTCATGTTTTCTAAATATTGTTCTACGGTTCTTGGTGAAATAAATAATATTCTTCCAGTTTCTTTTGCAGTTTTTCCTTTTAACAAACATGAGGCAATGTCTAGTTCACGCTTGGTTAAAGTAGAAAGAATATTATTTGCAAAAGGTATAGACTCAAAGGGAGGGAGGTTGTTAGATTTTCCCTTTAGTGAGGGGAGCGCTGTATTGATATGAATATTTTCTTTTAATATAGGCATTAAAATTTTTTCAAAGTTTTTATTGAGAGCCCTATAATGTTTTGGAATGATGATTCTATTTTTCTCCAAAATTTTAAGCCTTCCTTCTAATTTTTCTTTAAATAAGAGAATAAATTTTTTTAAAAAATCAAGATTATTTACATAAAAATTAACAAGCCAAGGATCCTTTGTTGAACCCGAAAAAAAATAAAATTCCGAATAACCAATGCCTTGTTCAATAACTGTTATTCCATTATCACTATCAAAATATGTACGCCCATGTTTTAGTACTTCCAGATTACTCTCTGTAGGCCATAATAAGAACCCAGATTTATAAGTTTCTGGGCTGTATTCAAATAAACTTGTTTTATATAGTTCATATTTATAATAATGTTCAAGCCATAATCCATTGTTCGACAAATTTATTTGTGATCCATCATCAAAGTTTTTAAGATAGGTGAATATAGTTATCCCATTTTTAATAAGTGGTTTACAAATTTCATCTAAGTCTGCAGATGAGATCAGTGTTAGATCATCTCTTTTAAATTCAGGCTTAATCATAAAATCTTAATCATTCAATAATGTGGCCAATAATTGTAAAAATTTTTTAAGGTCATTGTACGCTGAATATTGTATACAAGCAATTTCTCATTAAAATACCTAGAAAAATTCTTGGCTAACAAACTTAAAAACTTGTGAAAACGAAATGAAAACACAGTTAAAAAACTAAAAAATATATTCATAACACGTTACAATGACCTTTCTGTAATCAAAAATCATAAACCCTAAAATTTCATAAGCTCTATCTAAGATCCATAACAAACATTTAAATATTCATGGTTCTGGTTAGATGCCATTCTACTAAAGACTATCTTTTTAATTATTTCAGCCGTTTCTTCAATTTGTTTTTTAGAGACATCCATGTGTGTTACTGCTCTTACTTTGTATTTGTCCCAA
>JABDBK010000098.1 GCA_013288655.1 Gammaproteobacteria bacterium
ATTCTTCAGATTCTAAAATTATTCAAAAAAGGGATATACCATGCTAAAAAAGCATATTCTTAACTATACATTCTTTCTGCTATTTTTTATTTCTAGTAATGTTAACGCAAAAGAATATCAAGCTGGTAATAATAACCCCATTCATATAACCACTATACAAAGCAGCTGGTGCTGGAGTTTGGCTGTCTCTACAAAAGTTGGTACAATGACCGACTCTGGCAAATGTCATTATGTAAAAGAAACGCAAGCTCATCATGTTGATACATGCGATGCACTTCAGCTAAATGGGGCTCGTTTAGAAGAAAATGCAGGTTCAGGATTTAATTGTGCTGCAACTCACGTACATTCCTCCGATGTGATTGAACGTGACGGCTTAGATGAATATACATTAATGACGGATAGGAATGGACATTATATTAACACTAGTCCTCATCAAGGCCATATTAATTTAAATTAGGACTGTGCGTGAAAATTAACCTCTGAATAATACAAAATTCTCGCTTTTTTATCTTTACTCACTACAACTCGACTTTGGGCAGTACAACACACCATGAAAATGTGGTTATATTTTTATCAATTCTTTGCTTGATTATGTGTGTTTTTTAAATATTTTAAATATTATTGTATTTTTTTATGACAACCTTAATCTTCCCTTAATATTGTATAAGTATGATGCGCCTAATTAAAACAAAATGAACGAGGCTTTAAAATTATGTTAAGAAATGAACCTAAACCATTAACATTTCAAGAATTTGCGATGCAGTGTGATATTAATCATTATATAAATATGATCCAAAATACTAAAAACTCATCTGTACCATCTTCTTTACCTCAAAAAAAAGATGAACCATGGCAAAAGTATGAGAACCGATGTCGTCGTAAAATTGCAAAATTAATGATCATAGGAAACGAAACAATAAAGACATTCTTGCCTGATGAATCTGACAGAGAGGAAGAAGCTAAGACCCTGCAAGATAGAGTGTACAATGCTTGGAAAGCTGTTAATAACATATGTAAATATCACGATTTAATGCTGCCAGAACTTATCATTCACAAGGACTACAAGCTCTTATATGATTATGTAAACCTGCTTCAACATATATTACAACCAAAGCCGCTACAACCGATTATTGAGGAACCAGTGAAAGCATCATCAGTCCAGGTGTCTGCACAACCGGCAGCCCCAGCATCACTATCAGTTGCAAAGGCTTCCAGTACCATTAAAGAGAAAAAAGTTTACACCTTTCGCTTTGCTAATACCCAATCAGGCGCTATATTACCTACATTATTTACTCGAAAATCTAAGCGAAATGAGTCTAAGAAAGCTGAGCACAACCCCTACCACAAGATGCGATAATACACACACCTAAACCCCTAACTTAAAAACTCTGTAGGGGGATTCTTTTACATCATAATCCTGCCTTTCCAAAAAAGATTTCAATTCAAGCTGCCTTGCACTCAAGGTATGTATTTTCTCTTTCTCTAACAGTCGTTCATACACTTGTTCAAATAAATCTTTAACTTTAAGTCCTGTTCCAAAGGTAAGTTGCTCTAAAATAGATTTTTTTATGTGACTTATATCAACATCGCTTACTTCCTTTGGAGTGGGTATTCTTTCTTCTTTAATATGAAAATAAAACTCATTCAGCAAATAAAATTCAGCAGCATGACATTGTTCTTTACCTGCTATCGTCATGGATTTTTCATGAATGATATTAAAAAAATTATCTGATACTTTTAAAATAATGGCTAATTGTACATCAAAATTAATCTTAAACAGTCTTTCAATGCCTTTATCAGACAAAAATAACTGATCCATACCTTCTTTCGTTCCACTGGTAATTTCAGTGATGTGTAGTGTAGGCTGAGTCTTAAGTTTTGCTCCCACGAAATGAAACGGTGAAGTTCGATGGGTTAAAAAACTCACCTTTCTCAAAGGATCCGTATATCGATAAAAGCCATTGTCATGATCAATTTTTTGGAAAAAAACATGAGCTCCCAAATCTTTTAATATCGTAAGAATGCCTTTTAGATAGATGACGCGATCTTCTCTAGATACATCTTTAGATTTTTTCATTTCACATTCAAGAAGTTGTATATGGAATTTAAGCTGATTTTTATGTTCATCTTTCACTGCTTGATCATTAATTTTTAACAAATAATTTTCTGTATGAAAATCAAAATCGACAATCAATGCAGTCGGTATGGCAATGGTCTCCAAACCTAGATCACATGCTGCATTTAATGCACGCAGATCTTCAAAATCTTCTATCTGTCTTGTGCCTGCTGCTAGTATTCTATTTTTTAATCCGAATAATTCGCATGCTTTAAAAGACGCCGCATCATTTGACCATTGACTTGCGGCATACAACGCTGTTCTACATCGATTCTCAATCGTCGTACCATTATCTTTATCTTCCAATTCTTTAACTACCAAAAAAGTATGCGCTATTAATGCTAATGACTTATCAGTATCAAAAGTTTGCACAATTCCATTGAGCACCATGGATGAGAATACTTCAGAAAGCGTATGGCCCACGGTATTTCCTTGTTTTACCGTGAATCGCGTCTCTTCTATATTAGTGATAGTATAACCAGGATTAGCTCCGCCTTTTTTTTTAATGATATCTATAGCATGGCTTATGCGCGAATCATCGAAATATGATTGTTGAGGCATTCGTAATAAAAACCTACCAACAACAAGAATTCAATTTCTTCGCTTCTTTTTCGAAATTTACTGCACTTATACTTAAATGTTCAGTCTTTTTCTGTAATTCCTCTAAGTCTTCAGCTCGCTTAATAACCTTATCAAGATTGTCCTGCATAGTTGCTATCACTGCTTTCATTTCATCTTGCACTCTACCTATCAAAAGATCTCTACCTGTGAATCCAAATGGGTTCGCAATCATATCATCCAAAG
>JABDBK010000099.1 GCA_013288655.1 Gammaproteobacteria bacterium
ATGAATAACACCCGTCGTCAAACCCAAGAAGTGATAAATAGGCCTCATCCACTCTTCATCACGCTTGGCAAGATAATCATTGACTGTCACGATATGCACGCCTTTCCCCGACAATGCATTCAGATAAGCTGCCATCGTAGCTGTTAAAGTTTTACCTTCACCCGTACGCATTTCAGCAATATTACCGCCATGTAATACCATAGCACCTAATAATTGCACATCAAAATGCCGCATATTAAGCGTTCGCTTACCCACTTCGCGAACCACTGCAAATGCTTCAGGCAATAAACTATCAAGAGTTTCACCTTGCTGCAGGCGTTGTCTAAACTCTTGCGTTTTTGCTTGTAATTCTATATCGCTAAGCGCTGTTAGAGAATTCTCCAATAAGTTGATTTTCTCAACCACTTTCCACATGCGCTTAAGTACACGTTGATTTCGATTTCCAAAAATTTGTGCGAATATTCGATTTAGCATAGGATCCTACATCGACTAAATGAAAAATAGTCTGGAAGCATTACCTAATTTGCGAAAAAAGTCAAACTCTTATGAGATGCCGCCAACGACGACTGGTGACGGCGCCGGAACCGGAACTGGCTGTCTTTGTACGGGCGCTGGAGCATAAGCGACCGCAGGCGTTGGATAAGCAACAGGTCTCGGGTGCGGCATAGGAGGATGATAAACAGCAACACGACGAGCACCTTCCCAATGGCTAGGCACCCAATCCCAACGCATACAAACGCTCTTACCAAGCGCTAGACGAGCACATTGCCAATAACCAGAAACCCAAGTCCCACGTCTTGAATATTCACATACTCTATGCCTATGTCTCCACACACCTTGATAACGACCTTCTGCCATATCACGACAGGTCGCATAACCACGAGGTGGCATCACATATTCTCTATCTGGAGGGACAGATGCAAAAATAATCTTTACATTTGCCATGACATTCATGCTTGCAAGAGCAAGCACCCCTGCAATCAATATGGAACGAAAGCGTATCATATGTACAATCCTTACCACTCTAAGTAAAATGAGTGCATGATTCTAAACGACAACATCTTTATATTCCAGTCCTAGAACTATAAAATAGTGTTATGACAAAAATGACGATACAAGACCATTTACAACAAGATAATAAAACCCTAGGCAGTTTATTACACAAACTCGCCCAGATTAAACACTGGAACCAGATCATACGAGACTGCCTGGGTGATGAAGCTCATATTATGGATCACTGCCAAATCGTCAACCTATCTGGCAACTCTCTTATCGCGATTACGGATAGTCCACACTGGCTTACCAGGCTACGATTTCATATTCCAGATTTATTGCCCAAGCTTCGCCAGCATAAAGGTTTAGAACATATCAAAGCCCTTTGCTGCAAAGCACAACCAGGCATGTATCATGGAAAATTAAAAAAACCCCGTCGAAATAGACTTATGTTAAAACCTGACACAGCCAATCTTATCCTTGAAAATGCACAAAAAATAAAAGATGAAAAGATAAAAGCTATTTTAGAAAGGATTGCGTCATATACAGATACATAGGTGGGCAAAGCGCCCACCATAAAGAGGGTGATTAACTATCAAACGCTAATAACGGTCTCACATATGAAATAGGCGCATCAGCAGTATCAGCAAAAGTCACATATTCCCAAGCATCCTGGGTCGCTATCAATTTACACAATAGCATATTATTCAAGGCATGACCTGATTTAAAAACCGTTAAAACTACCTATAAGGCTAGAACCTAAAAGATAAAGATCACCAATAGCGTCCAAAATTTTATGTTTTACAAATTCATCTTCATAGCGTAAACCATCTTCATTTAGCACACGAAAATCATCGACTGCAACAGCATTATCGAGACTCGCACCTCGCGCCAAATTCATTGATCTCAAGCGATCAAAATCTGATTTAAATCCAAAGGTACGCGCACGACTCACTTCTTTCACATAAGACGTACTAGAAAAATCTAATGTTGCCGACTTACTATGTGATTTAAACACGGGGTGGTCAAATTCAATGCCAAATGTGACTTTAAACCCTTCAAAAGGTTCAAAACATGCCCATTTATCACCGTCTTTCACAGTAATTTTACGTTTAATGCGAATAAAACGTTTTGCAACATTTTGCTCTTGTATGCCTGCAGATTGCACCAAAAATATAAAAGGTGCAGCACTACCATCCATAATAGGTATTTCGGATGCCGTCACATCGATATAAGCATTATCAATGCCCAAACCTGCTAGCGCGGACAATAAATGCTCAACTGTGGATACGCGTACCCCATCTTTCAATAAAGATGTCGATAATCGTGTATCACCAACATATTCCGCTCGGGCTGGTATTTCAATAATAGGGTCAATATCGATACGTCGAAAAATAATACCTGTATTAGGTGGTGCAGGACGAAGCGTTAATTCAGCACGCTCCCCTCCGTGCAAAGTAATGCCTGTTGCTTTAATGACGTTTTTTAAAGTTCTTTGTTTAATCATTCCTATATCACTTTGTAAACAACTTAAATAAATAGTAGCATAACTGACTGATTATTGGAATTAATAATCACCCTTATGCCTCCTAGGGCATTATAGTAACTTGATTCAAATCTGCAACTTTTACTGTTTTAAAAATGGAAATAAATACAATTATTGATTATATTTAACACATCAATAACTATACTCGCCCTATTCCAAAATATTCGAACCCTGCCTCTCTCATTTGCTTTGGATCGTATTGATTTCGACCATCCAAAATCACTCGTTTTCGCATAAGTTTTTTCATCAAATCTAAATCTGGATAGCAAAAAAGGTTTCCATTCGGTCACTAAAACCAGA
>JABDBK010000100.1 GCA_013288655.1 Gammaproteobacteria bacterium
TACATTGAACGACCTGATTGAATTATTGGCGTGTATTGCAGATCAATTTGAATTAGAGCTCAGACTGAAAGAAGGCACCTTATTAAGAAAAATTGATTTGATTGTAGATCGTCATAACCAAATCATGAATGAGTTAAGAATTCCAACGGATTATCTTAAACAAAAGCATATTTACTATAAATCCAGATTAAGTTCACGTCAAATGACTCTTTCTGAAGTTGAGGAACAAATACAAAAACTACGACAGTTTATGATTTATAAAAATTATGCATTGATCGATATCCCTTATTTTGTAAACGCCTCTATGCGAGAATATATAAAAAAATACGATGACAATATTTGTATGGATCGAAATCATCTTTTGAAATATAAAAAATATTTAATTGATGCTATTGATGTTAGGCGCGGTTTTAAATCATTTATCATGAGCCAACTTGAGTATATAGCTAATTATTACGGACGTACTTTACATGCTGAATTTATGTCTTCACTGAATAATCGTTTACAATATTTAGTAAAACAAAGATTATTTATTTTAGCTAAAAATCAGCAAATTATTGCATATCATAAGTCTCATCCTTACGATAATGTTCAGCTAACCCAAGTTAGCGAACTTGGACAACAAGCCATCATCTTGAAATTATTAAAAAACCGTTCTGAAGAACTGACGAGTGAAAACAAGGAGTTATTAGCAAAAGCAGTGATGAAAAAAGATGTAAAAACTGAATCGAAAGATTTAAAGACATTGACAAAGATAAAACAAAAATTAAAATATATAATAAAATTAAACAGAGAAGACAAGAGCTGGAGTTTTTTACCTCGGCGATAAAAACATATGAAGTTACTCAAGCTGTTCCAACGCCAGAAATGATTGTAAAAGAAACTGGATTATCATCAAAGTCATTTACACTGCTTCATGAATTAAATGAAGTAAGTAAATTGCCAGTATTACCATAATATAGGATTGTTACATGCGTTCAAGTAAAAGTAAGCCCAAAAATCTCCGCCATTTACACATCATAAAGTTGCTTGGCGATGCAAAAAAAGCGGCTCTATATGAGTTTAATGATGATGATTTACCGTCACTTTCTCTTTGTCCCTTACTCAGACAACGTGCCATGGCAAGTTATCCTCCCGATAGTCCTATTGCTGTGTATATGATCAAACAAAGTGGTGAACTTATAGTTGATGAAGGACAATATGTAGATCCATTAAAAGAAAATCCTAAAAATATGATACATTTAGGAAAAAATCCTGAACCCTGTATGCCGATGAGAAGACGAGAAGCTTTTCAATCAGAACTTAAACATGTGTCCTATACTTTTTTTCAACGTCCTAACATTGGAAAGATCATACAGGAAGCAACTTCTATAAAGAAAGAGTTAGTTGATATTATTGTTCAGTATAGATGGTATACTCGCCATCCGATTTAAAAAATTTATTGCGCGCTATTCGCTATAGCGTGAAAAGTTTTAACGCTCAAACCATCCACTATCATGTACCGTGGTTCAGCTTCTGGTTTAAAACGTTGGTTAGCAGGTATAGCGTCAATGGTAAAAGACATGACATATCCTGCTTTTGCTGCCGCTTCTTCTAGATAATCGTTATATATCCCAAAAGGCCATGCTAAATATACTATTTTATTACCCGTTTTATTTTCTAAAATACTTTTTGATTTAACTAATTCTGAATTTACAAATTTTTCATAATTAGCAGGGGACATATTTTTCTTTGCATGTTTAAAATTGGGATGCGAATAGGTATGACTTTGTATATCAAATAATCCCGTTTGTTGTAATTTTTTTAATTCATCCCAGGTCATAGCATTTTTACCATTTGAAATAGTTTCAGGATAAATAAATAAGGTGACAGGGATATTATATTTTTTGATGATAGGATACATATAGGTATAAACAGACTTCCATCCGTCATCAGCAGTCACAACAACGGACTTCTTAGGTAATGCATCGCGTTTACCTTGTAAATATTCAACAGCTTGTTTTAATGGTATAATCGTAAATCCATTATCGACTAGCCATTTGATTTGTGATTCGAATTTAGCGGGTGTCATACTCATACTACCAGGAGTCGTGGGATTTAAGTTGTGGTAGCATAAAATAGGTATATTAGTACTGTTTGCTGCAAATATGTTGTAGGAAAATGCAATGCTTGTTATTAAAAATAAATAAGATAATAATCTCATGAAAGCTGGCATAAAATATCCTCCAGTGAAAGTCAGATATTTTATATATTATTTGATGTATTAAACATTAAAAGCGTATTATTCGAACAAAAATTATGGGTAATGATAAGGTTAACCGAACCTATGCTATTTTTTTATATAAAATACCATCAAAAAGCATGTATTTATTACCGCTGTTTGCACTATAAAATCCGACTTTTGCGCCATGTATACCATCTTTATTTTTTATACGATAATTACCATGCAAATAAATAATATCATATTGTATTTCTTCGGGATTTCGAATGATCATAGCATGATTTGAAACGACAAAAATATGATTCAATTCTTTTTCATTTATTTTTACTCTATGATAATGTCCCTGATATTCTTCCGGTACATGTATTTCTTGGATAGGATTAGGATAGTTTTTAATAAACTTGGCATAGTCCACTTGTGTGTGCTCAGGGACTTTATCAAAAACAGTATATCCGAGTTGACCATATACGACATCGTAAATGGTTTCTTCGTCATTACTAAAGGTGATATAACCTTGCTTATTTTTGATAGAATATGCCCAAAGATTACAACCGCTATATGATAATCCTTCATAACCAACAAGT
>JABDBK010000101.1 GCA_013288655.1 Gammaproteobacteria bacterium
GTTGTAAATCAATATGTAACTATGGGTAAGGTTTATTTATCTGAAAAGCCCATAAATTTTAAATGGCAAGTTCTTAAAAGTGAAATGCATGAGAGTAGACGATCTATGATTCAATGGGATGTGGAATTATATAACCTTGTTCAATTAAGATGTGACAATCCATTGTAATTGTCAAGTCTGGGTGCTTACCCTCATATCGTAGTACAGTAGTATAATCGGCAAGGATAACGTGATGGCTATTTAGGATATTAAGGAAAAGGAAATGTCTGAAATAAAGGAAAAGTTAGAAAAGGATCTGGTGGCAACTTCTGTTCACAAGCCGGCACAAATGGTGACCGGCTTTTACGAGTCCTCGGATGTTAATGCATTACGACTAGCATTACTCGCAAAGCATCGTTTCAAACTAAATAGTATTACGAATCTGGTTGAGCCCATTAAACCTACCGATTTTTCAGAGTCTCCTCCCATAATAAACACCTATATTTTGCCAGCCTGGGGAGCGGGTAATTCTTTTGATGCCTTAGCAGAAGCTGTTTGTACTGCTTTATTAGATATAACAATAGATAAGCAAATTTTATTCCCCTGTCGTATGGCCGATATTGCACACTGGGTAGCTGTGCATGTTGAAATCAAGGCTAACAACTCAGTTACCTTGACGATCTATGATTCCGCGTACACGTTATACAAGCAACAAGCATTTGAAGATCAATTAAAAATGTTTTTTGAAAATCCGCAAAAGCTGGACGATTTTTTGCTTCGTACGACATCATTGATATGTCAAAAAAGCAGTAAAGAACTCAAGAAAATATTCTTTAAAGACAAAGTAAAAAACGTTGTTTTCAAAAATCTTGGAAAAAGCAATGATATTTATACTATTCAGTATGACAAAGAAAAAAATCAATTAAAAGATGTCTATTGTGGCGGATATGCTGCTCGATTAGTAGTTAGCTTAGCGATTGATCCTTTTCAAAAGATTTCAGAAGAAACGGTTTGGCAATGCGGTGACAATGATCATATTTTAAGAAAAGAGGATGTTATCACTGTTGATACCTATAATCCTAGCCAAGCTTATTTATTTGGTTGTAAAGGCATGGGTGAAGAATATCAAAAAGGTTTAGAGTATAAGGCGATCAGTGATGGGAGACAGAAAGCACTGCAAAAAATACTCGTAGATATGGAAGAAAAAATAAATTTATTGGAAGAAAAGCTGCTAAAGGAAATCCAAACAAAAATACGAGCAGCCAATATTAATCCCAATGATGGCCCAGCTATTAGAAAACAATTGTTTGAATTGTATGCAATTAATAAAGAATTAACAAAGCCATTATTCCATCATTTTTTTGCAGGGAATGAAAAACAGGTAATGGAGGAAAAACAAATAGATGAGAACTCAAGACTTATAACTTTTGTTCCGATTTCTGATCTTTGGCGCGGTTTTGTTGAGTTGTTAGCAAGAAAGCTTTTTCCATTTCTCATAAGGCCAGACTCAGAGCCAGATGTATCTATAGAAGATAAACACAAATCAAGCTTGACTACTGCTATAGCAGTTTGGGAGGAAGATTTATTCCGACGTTTTTTAAGAGTTAGAATTATTTCTGCAAAAAAAGCTTGTAGGGTGGATTGCACCTTTGAAGAAGTTAACAGTACTATGTACAAGAAATTGCTTGTTAACGCTAGAAATGAACTTTTAAAGAGAGAAACAGGTGCTGCCATTATTGTCGTTAGAAAAATTGCAGGATCTTTTATTTTCGGTAGGGTTTGTCTTGAAAAAAAATCGAAAGCATGTCGTGCCTCTCTTGAATTATTTAGTATTGCTTTTTCCATTGATCAAAATCCTCATGACTTGACAAAAGAAAGGCTCTGGCCAACCAGAATAAAAGACATTAAGTATCGCGAGAGTTTTGGGAAGGAAGGTTTGAATGTACTTACTTCAATTATGAGTAGTGATTTTTTGTGCGAAAAAACGTCTTCTAATACTTTTGCTGTAACGCGGTTGCGATGCTACTCCATACCAGAACATAACAAATATCAAGAAACAATTGTGTTACATACCTTCTGTACACATCTCGATTTGGCGGTAGAAAAAATTGTAGATGAAAAAGGAAAAATCGACGAAGCTATAATAATCAAAATAGAACAACAATATTTATCGTTGGCGCAACATTCAACCATTCGAGATGCGACGGTGGCAAAAACGCAGCAAGGTTTTTCTTACCAAGAATATTTGGTCATGCTAATTTCATACTTGGCCATAGAAGATTCAAGTACTTCTCCTTTTTCACTAATAGCAGAAGCAATGATGCCGGAGGCGGAGGCATGGAATGATGTTGTATTAGAATGGAATCAACAATTGATATTTTTTCAGCAGAAACATCGCTCTTTATATTCATTTTCTGTTCCCGAGTCCTATACAACAGCTCAAGTATTATATAGGGCTCCTAAAAAAAGCAAAAGGATAAGTGAAGCCGAAGAAACCGACGAGAGCTCAGAGTTGGATGAAGCTTCTGAGAGTGAGGCGGGAGAAAGCAAGGATGACTCTGAATTAGAAAATGTAAAAAAATCGAAAAAAGTTAAAAAAAGTGATGCATCTATCTATAAGTATTATGAAGCATATTGCCATCTTTTGAAGAATATTCAAGATCCAAATCATCCACTTCATTGTCATATGGATAAAGTAAAAGCAGGTAATCTAAAATTTATTTTTTTACTAATAGAACATTTCCGATTGCAAGTTCGAAAGGTTTTGAACCTGTAAAGTTAAAAATGGTTTCGACGGATCAAATTCCTTTACAAGATT
>JABDBK010000102.1:0-572 GCA_013288655.1 Gammaproteobacteria bacterium
AGTACCTTAGCCAAAGAGATTGGCGTATCTCAAAGCGGAAGATTAGTCGAACGTTTAAAAGAATTAGAAGACGCAGGTTTTATTACTTCGTTTCTTCCTTATCAACATATTGAAAAGGGTACTTATTTTCGTGTTACTGATGAATATACTTTATTTTATTTCCGATGGATTGAACCTCACCTGAAATCCATTAGGCGTTTCACAAAACCAACAGGGTTTTGGCTGGAACAGGCTCGTGGTAGCTCATATAAATCTTGGTGTGGATATACTTTTGAGTCTATCTGTTATAAACACATTTTCCAGATTATGAAAAAATTGTCTTTAAAGCCGACAGCGTTACCCTATAGTTGGAAATATATCCCCAGGGAAGGTGAAAAGGAATATGGCACACAGATTGATCTGTTGTTTGACAGGAGCGATCGTGTTATTACACTATGCGAGATTAAATATACAGAAGGACAATTTGTAATCGATAAACAATATGCTGATAAGCTATGGAAGAGAATTTCTATATTTAAAGAGAAAACGCGAACACGAAAACAAATTTTCTTTTCTATAATTTCCGCCAATGA
>JABDBK010000102.1:582-2732 GCA_013288655.1 Gammaproteobacteria bacterium
TATTTATTCTGATCAGATAGTTAATGATATAGTTACAATTAATGATTTATTTGAAAGCGAAGAATGAAATAGACAAAAGTTTGAAAATCTACCTGTAATACATTGAAAATTGTATAGATTTCACATTTTATCAGTTCAGCAGCCAAAATTTTATTTTGCGTGCCCTGCTCCCTCACCACTTTCTCCAAAGCCAATTTTTCCTCAGCGGATGTTCCCAAGTTATCGAGTTCAAGAGTTCCACCATCATGAAGTTTGGCAGCTAGATCTAGTAATTCTGTTTTCCATTGGCTTAGATACTTATGTAGGGTTCTCACTCCCATGCCCATCAAGCTCATCCCGGATTTTTCTGATGGTCGGAATTTCAAAGCGCTTAGCAATTTCTCTGGCTGCTTCAAACACCATTTTTTTATTGATTGCTCTTTGATTCTGATTTTTCCTTAGCATCTAAGTCAATACCTGTTCCAACTTTTCTAAAGCCGTACGATGTTTCGCCCGATCCATTTTGCTGATGTTTAATAGCTTCCATTGAATACCGGGGAACTGAGCACTATTGGACAAGCCGATTTTATCCCAGTCAGATCTACCCCGCTTGACCGAGAGCAAAAATTCCTTATCTTCTGCATTCAAGACTTGATGGATCTTCATAATTAAGGCCTCTCGTGCCACAATCAGTTCATCATAGGTAACTTCTATATTTGCCATGCCCAGAAATTCCTCTTGAAAGGCTTGCCCAAAACGACATCTTACTTGTCTATCCATGACAGTCGGAATACTAAAATTTTGAAAGCATATCTATGAATCACGCACATAAGGTTTATCTTTTATTATTCATTTTAGATTTTTCACCACATTGTTGTTCTAATGCTGTTCCCTTGGTTATTTTAAGATAGTAATCACGATTTTTATCAAGCATTCTATATCTATTTGTCAGTTCTAGAGTCTTTAGGTGAGCTTTATTCATTTCAATTGATATTTTCTTCAATTCCTCTTTTAATTCGCTTTTTAACTCGTCAGCTTTTATATTTGAATCATCCGATTTCCCGTCTATTTTCTCTAGTAGGAGATAAAACTTTGCATTTGTCTGCTTTATATTTTTTTGTAGTCTTGCAATAATTTTTCCTTGCTCCTCAATTTTTTGATTTAGATCTACTAACTCTATTTCTATAGTGCTTAATTGTTCATTCGCATCGTTGATTTCTGTTGAATTTCTTTTCTGATTAAATGCGGGTAAAAATTGATCCGAATTATTCAAGGTATTGTTGTTAGAAAAGGAATTGCTCAGCGAGATATCATTTGCTTCTAAAGGCTGATTGATATTGTTGTTATCTTGTTTCGATTTATTTATTTTGTCTGATTTCTGTATAAATAAAGGGTTGAATTGAGAATTATTATTCTGGTTCGGCTTTGGTTTCACAGTTGACAATCTTGCCAATTCATTTTCTTCGGAAATTTCCTTTGGTCTTTTTGTAGTACGTAAATTTACATCTAGATCTTTAGCTGACGATTTTAGTAATTTCATATCTTCTTCTGAAATATCTTTATATAAATTTAGATTTTCGATATCAAAACTTTCCACCGACTTTAATAACATAATTTCTTCATCGGTTAATTCGTCCCGATCTTCATCGGGTTCAACCTGTTCTGGTTCTTTTAATAAATCATAATAGAGATCCATCGCATCATGGAGCACGTCTTGCAAATTGTTTGCCCATGTATTTATGCTGCTGTTCACGACATTTTCCACCAAGCTAATGCTAGCAACAATCTTATCTTCTTCGATATATTTTTTAACAAGACGCGCACGTTCTTCTAAATTTTCCTCAGAACTTAACAATTCCCCCAAAAAATTATGAGAAAAATCGATTGATTCTGAATCATTGCTTATACTAGATGTATTTACGTTAAACATAGAAACTCCTTAATTTACAAATTATTTAGGAAAAATGACATTAAACCGAAGCCCTTAAGGTATTTTCCGCATTTATTGCCGCAGATTTTTCAGCCTTATTCATCTTATATTTAGTCGTTGCAGCTGCTATCGGAAAAGCAAAAAGAGCCGTTGCTCCAGTTGTAATAGCACCTACAATTGGCCCCCCAATAAAACCAACGGATGCAACACCTGTTGCAGTAGTGGCTGCAGCAGTTGTACG
>JABDBK010000103.1 GCA_013288655.1 Gammaproteobacteria bacterium
TATGATCGTTAGTCGCCTATTACATAATTTACCACGTTGGCGACAACTTAGTTCATCTTCAGATTGCCAAAATAGCATAGTCGATATGACTAAAAGTGTTTTACTGTATTACTTTATTCACTGCCGGAGTGATAAATACTTAGATGAATGCTCAAAAGTCCTTATACCGCTAGATGTTGATGAACCATTCGTATACTTATACTTAGACTATCAATTTGATTGGGAATCTCTAGATAAGCCTAGACAACAATTTTTATTACGATTAATTACATTACATTTAGAGCATAAGGATGATGCATATATTAATAATGGCTTGTGCTGCCTGAAACATACACGCGGACAATTTTATTACGACCAATATCGACCCTTGTTGCCAGCTTTAGTTAAATTAATGGATTCAGGTATTATTGAGATTGGACTTAATAAAATTTCATCTAAGCAGCTTTATTGTGATTTCAATATTCCTTTTAGTATTGAATTCATGAATCTTCTTTCACTCTTCGTACCACCACAGCCTGGTCGAGAAAAAACAAAATGGATCATTGAAGATATTTCTGTGAGTGATATGAAACATTCGGATGATGATTTAATCCCATGGTGTAATCTCTTTGCTTCAGATAGAAATGGAATACGGTATCGTGGAAAACAAAGTGTAAGTGAAACAAGTCATAGCGTTTCTTCTCAGCATCATCCAAGACTATCAAGGCACAGAAAAATTGACTAAATCATTCCAATTTAAGCACTAGAATTTGGGCGGAAATTATCCTTTTAGGCAATCAAAATAGATAGCCCTTTTTCTGCAACAAGATTTAGCAGCTTAAGAGATGTACCTCTAGGGTGTTTTTCGCCTTGTTCCCATTGTTTGACAGTAGATGTGCTTGTATTAAGACATTTTGCAAATACAGGCTGGCTGACTTTTTCTCTTATTCGAATTTTCTTAATTTCTTTAGGCGATAATTCTTTTACTGGAGTTAGGCATAAGGTATCAAATTCGCGCATTGTGGTTGCATCAATCACATTTGCTTCGTATAAGCCTTTTGCCATCTCGTGTGCGACTTCAAGTGTTGTTGGATGTTTTATTTTTTTAGCTTTCATAACTATTTCACCTCGAACAATTCACCGATTTTAATTAAAATATATCACTAAGTGATCCAATTTTCAAGGCGGCTAAACTGAAAGCTAAATTTTTCCATGGATGAACTTGGAGGGAATGTAAGACACACGATTGCTTATTGGATAGCCGCGATGGATTCGCGGCATTTTTTTATTCAGTATTTTCTGACGGTTTTTCAGCATTATTCGGAGATGATTTTCCATCACGACTACGGAAGGAAATACGTCCTTTGGTTAAGTCGTAAGGTGTTAATTGGACAGTCACTTTATCGCCTTTTAGTATGCGAATGTAGTTTTTACGCATTTTTCCAGATATATGGGCGATAACCACATGGCCATTTTCTAGTTGTACTCTAAACATGGTATTTGGAAGGGTATCGATGACTGTACCTTCCATTTCAATTTGATCTTCTTTTGCCATATGTCTCCTGGGCGTGTTGAAAAATATTAAGTCGAAAATAATGCCCTAAAATGGAGAAAGATGCAAATTTATTCAATAGTCTCAAGATATTTATCCGCATCCAACGCCGCCATGCAACCCGATCCAGCCGAGGTGACTGCCTGGCGATAAATAGGGTCCGCCACATCACCTGCCGCGAATACACCCGGAATGCTGGTGCTAGTCGCTTGGCCTTTTAAACCGCTTTTAGTGATGATATATCCATTTTCCATGTCGAGTTGTCCCTCGAAAATATCGGTATTAGGTTTATGACCTATGGCTATAAACACACCTGTCACATCAATGACCTTAGTTTCGCCAGTTTGTGTATTTTTAATACGAATACCGTTGACGCCCATCTCATTACCAAGAATTTCATCAGTGACATGGTTCCACTCTATGCTGACACCGTTGCCTTCCGTTTTTTTCATGAGTTTATCGGCAAGTATTTTTTCAGAGCGAAATTTATCTCTACGATGAATCACAGTCACATGAGATGCAATATTAGAAAGATACAAGGCTTCTTCGACGGCTGTATTTCCGCCGCCCACCACAGCCACTTTTTGATTACGATAAAAAAATCCATCGCAGGTTGCGCATGCAGAAACACCTTTACCCATAAAAGCTTTTTCGGATGCTAATCCCAGATATTGTGCGCTCGCACCGGTTGCAATAATCAATGCATCACAGGTGTAAGTGCTTTCACCTTGCAACACAAAAGGCTTTTGATTCAGATTAACGCTAGTTATATGATCAAATATAACCTCAGTATTAAAACGCTCTGCATGACGTTTCATGCGTTCCATTAATACAGGGCCTTGTAAGCCTTCCACATCACCGGGCCAGTTATCCACATCAGTAGTAGTGGTTAATTGTCCGCCAGGTTCCATGCCCATGATCACAACAGGATTTAAATTAGCACGAGCCGCATACACCGCAGCTGTCCAACCCGCAGGACCCGAGCCTAAAATGATTAAACGATGATGTTTCATACGTGAGTTCACTTTTGGATATTTTAATGGAATGGTATAGTACGAGAAGTTATCCCTTACGTCTAAGGATATTTAAGTGAAACAAGCATTGCAAAATAAATCTACACGTCGACCTATTTCCATTCGCATGGAACAGAGATTACGCGAAGGATTATTAATTATTTCTGTTGCTC
>JABDBK010000104.1 GCA_013288655.1 Gammaproteobacteria bacterium
AAATTATTAAAAAGTAATCGTATTTCTCATGACTGTTCTGAAGACTTGCTTCCTTCCAAAGATAAATCTATTGAATTAGTTGAGGAAAAACAACCATCTCGCAAAAAAAAGAAAGTTGTCGTGGAACCTTTATCCGATGAAGAAGCAGAAGCAACAGCATTGGCAGCTAAAATGAATCTTCCAAAGACTTTATCAATAGATGTCATGCCCGGTCTAAAACGCTTCAACCAAGATATTGAAGCCATGGAAAAACGCTATAAAAATCTTCCCGCTGATGAGAATGACGAGGTGATAGATATGGATAAGCCCCTGCCTATGTCTGACGATGAGACAGAGAGTGATGATGAAGATTATACAGTGAGTGAGGAAAATGCTGAAAATTCAGAGTCAAGCCATGAAGAAAGTGAAGAAAAGGCTGCGCCAACCAAACAAGCTAACAAAGCGCTTAGCCATAGCTTTTTTAAACAACCCGCAACCTGTGAGATAAGTACTACCGAAAATACATTAGCTCGATTAAAGAGATAATTATTTTTAATAAACAATACCACGGTTTCTACCGTGGTATTTATTATTTATTAGGAGTGGTGTATGTTTCATAAAATTACGGAAATAAAAAATTTTAAAGAAGTATTAGAAAAGGATATTCATTATGATACATGGGTGGTTCTAGATCTAGATAATACGGTCATGACACATCGGCTAGAATTAGGAGGCGATGCCTGGTTCAATGGATTATTTAAACATCTTAGTCAGCATAAGATTGATAAAAAAACAGCTTTACCTTGGGTGCTCTCTGTTTATAATACTATGCAACATTTTATTCGAACCTCTGTCGTAGAACCCGATATCATTATTATCATC
Source organism: Gammaproteobacteria bacterium (assembly GCA_013288655.1). Lineage (GTDB taxonomy): Bacteria > Pseudomonadota > Gammaproteobacteria > DSM-16500 > DSM-16500 > JABDBK01. Next base: position 862 of record JABDBK010000104.1, read on the forward strand.
AAAGCTTTACAACATATAGGTATTCCTGTCATTGGATTAACTGCTCGCGGCCATTCGATTCGACATCAGACCATAAGACAGCTAGCTGATATAGGCATTGATTTTTCTCAACATACCATCGTAAACAACGATGATTCTTCTTATTCAGGAGGCATTATTTTTTGTGATGGCAAAAACAAAGGCGAGAAATTAAATTTATTTCTTTCACAAATTGAACGTTTACCTAAGCATGTTTGCATGTTGGATGATAAAAAATCGCATCTAGAAGATGTCATGCATATCTTAAAACCTCTAAACATTAATTTCAGCGGATTTCGTTATAGCTATCTTGATGAAAAAGTCAATCAATTTAATATGGAAATGGCGACTCTCCAATTAGCACATTTGTGGGAATGGTTATCATCGGTTGTACAACAAGATATTATAAATCTTAAACTTATCCCAAGCCATCTTCAAGGACCGCTCAATCCTTTGGTATATAAAGATCATGTTTTTCATCCAAATCATCCTTTATCTTCCATTGAAAATAAATCGAATGTACAAATGGAGTTACCAACATGTCTTGTTCGCTCAAAAAGTTCATCATCGTTTTTTCATAAATTCACCCAAAAACCTTCTAAAGCTTGCTTAAAAAGAAAACGTGATCATATAGAATCAAAAGATATTAACGATGACGTGCCGCGGTACCGAGGAATTTAATTGATGTCTAGTTCCAGAAAACGGCAATTATCTATTGATGTAACAGCAGGATTAATTTCTGGAATATGTTGCTCCGGATTGTTTAATCCTTGGGATAGAGCGCTATATTTATCAGTGAAAAATGACAGACCCTTTTTATCAGCCGATCATTTTAAACAACCTTATCAGGGTTTTTCACAATCTATAGTACAACGTGCATTCTTGGGTAGTATTTATTATATTATGCAAGGTGAATTGAAGTATCATATGTATCCTTATTTGCGTCACGATTTACATGCAAGTGAAACATTTTCTCAATTTTGTATTGGATCATCTGCTGGAAGCTTAAGCGGCTTATTAACAAATAGTATATCAGCCATTAAATATCATACATGGGGACAAGAGGGCCGATCTTTTTTCAGAAGTTCACATGATATGTGGTCAAATGGACGTTTTAGTCCATTTATAAAAGGTACCAAAGCAACCATGGCACGAGATTTAATTTTTGGTAGTACCTATGAAGTTTCTCGACATCTCATGAAAAATAAGTTTCCGAAATTGAATGATACAAATGATTCATACTTAAATTTTCTCTGTAACTCGACTGCTGCAAGTTTAGGTACTATTGCATCGGGCCCCTTAAATTATGTACGGACTATACAATATGCTACACCTCCAAAAGAAAAACCTCCGACCATAATACAATCGTTGGTAAATGTTTGGAATGAATCAAAACAACATAATAAAATGAGTTTCTTTCAACGAAAATTTAGAGTGGGTTGGGGCACTGCACGTGTCGCTGTGGGAATGGCTGCAGGACAATATGTATTTGATGTTGTTAGCTCAAAGCTTAGAAATAAACTTTAAATCCTTGTTACTCCTCGCAAACTTTAATGTATAATTATAATTCAAACCGCATCACAACGAGGGTATAATATGTTTTTTATAAAAAAAAATCTAATGCATTCAAATTGTTGTTCTTCATTATTGCGCTATCAATCTGTTTTTATGCAACTACGCAAGCTTGACACTCTAATTATTCTGCATCTTTCTGCACATCAGTCTCAACATCAAAATGAAATCCATTTTTATTTAAATAATTTATGAAATGCTTTCATGC
>JABDBK010000105.1 GCA_013288655.1 Gammaproteobacteria bacterium
GTTCATATTTGATATACTAAATATATTAAGTGTCATACAAAAGAGGACGTGGGTATGCACTCATCTAACTCTATCGATGATGTTAATCTTTCTAATCCATTATTACAGTCTTTGACTGATTTACGTTCCCATTGTGTTAGCTATCAATGTCATTTAATAGACCTTATTTTACAAAACTCAAAAAATAGAACACATCAAAACAAAGACATGATTGCCATCAGCGATGTTTTACAAGATAAAATGGCTCTTGCAGGAAAATTAAAAATAGAGTTGCATGAGGGTAAATGGTTGATTGCAGAAACCGATTTTGTAAAGCAATTAACAGCGGATGATATCATCATCATTAATCAAAAACTGCTTAGCAAGCGTAAATTTTCAGAGGCTGAGATAAGACAGACACTTCAAGATTTATTGATTACTAAATTTGATAATGCCCTGTTAAAGACTATAGATAAACAAGATACCCAACTTAAACAATATTATTTTTTATTCGCCATGCGTACACAACTTGATAAATGTATAGAGAAGCATGACAGCACTATGATAAAGGATCAATTAAATGAGCTTCACCATGTCATTCAATCAAATAAAGCTCTTTTTTCTGAATCCCGAAGGATGAGTTTTTTCCAAAGCTCCTTGCCTCCTGAGCTTAAAAATATTATTCATGAGGCAAATGAACTATTAAAATCACAAAAACCACTATTAAATATTCACCACAGAACACCTTAATTGGTTAATATACATATTATCATTTCGAGCTTTAGAAACTCTCCCTGAAACCACTAGAGTTTGATTGTTATTTACCGTGACATTGCATGAACTAGGTAATGTTTGAGGATACATTCGGTAGTTTTTTCCATTCGCTAAAAATATATAACTTACTTCACCTGGGGTGAGAGGTAATATCCTGCTACGTCCTTGGTTGATATTGATACAACCTGCTTGGCTCAAGCAAAGATATTGATTGCTGGAGCTGCCTGTAACCTTGATGCGTAATTTACTTCCATCGAAAGCAAAAATGCTGCTGGTTAATATACACATCACAATAAAGGAAGTGACGTATTTCATAATGTTAGCCTCGTTTCGTAATAATCTGTATAAAATATTACCAAACTAACATTAAGAGAGTATTAAATAACCATTTTTAAGATAATTATCTATAAAATCAACAAGATAAACATTGTGATGAGGGTAGCCCTCAGCTAAAATCACCGAAGTCTTTAAATACATCAAGGAGGAATTATCATGAGTTTTGATCGAGTTGAATCTAAAAAGGAAGTGAATGACGACGTTACTATAATAAAAAATCTTGCTACTTATACTCCTCGTTTAGATTCTTTAACCTTTAGTGGATGGTTTACAGATAATAATTTATATAAAATTAATAAATTACACTTAAGAGAAACATTATGCTTAGATTCGAGATTATTATTAGGTTGGTCTGATATTGACTATAATGAATTGTTTGCTCGATTACCCCGTACCTTGACATATGTGAATTTAACAGGACCACGCGTTTACATCAATGCTGAAACATTTACACAACTTTTACAACGTTTATCTCATTTAAGATCATTAAATATCTCTTCTTCAATACAATTTAGAAAAATTCCTCGTTTAGAAGAGCCTCACAAATCTTTAACAGCATTAAGATTTTATTATTATGCTTGGGGGTATACTAGCTGTTTGGAAGACGATGATCTCGAGAATATTTTTATTAATTTTCCCAATCTCAAAGAGTTAGAGATTTTTGCATGTGATTCGATTAATATAAACAACCCAAAAATTAAAGAACTTATTAGAAATTTCGCGCAAGTTGAAGGCACTTCATTGCGTGCCAACAGAGATATCCAGAATTATTTTGATCAATGTAAAAATATCGCATACTTGAAAAAACATTTTAATTTACCCAAAGAGCAATTAGATGAGTTACTTCAAGATACTAAGAAAATAAAAGCATTGACAAACTACGGAGCTAAAATATTACTAGAAAAAGCAGGCCGTACACCTAAAGAACTCGTACAACTCTATGAAGAAAAACCCCTCACATTCGAATTAATAACTTCCAACTATTTTGATTTTTGTATAGAACATAAAATTGTTAGCTATGATGAACTTGTTCCATTATGCGACAAATATGGAAAACAGTTAAATACATGGATTAATTTTAATGGTTGGCTAATGATGAGTGAGAAAGGCGTTTCATTTTCAAGCCTGTTATCGCTCTTTGAAAAACATCCAAACTATTTGACAGGCATGATAGATTCTTTCTCACGTTATCACACAACGAAGGAAATGATAGAAGCTGAAATTGAAATGCTTGTTAAAGAAAATCCTGAAGAAAAAACAATATTTAAAAAATTAGATAAACAGAATTATGCTTTAAAATCATTTAGCATAGAGAATAAATCAATTGCATTATCGGAAAAAGATATAGAAAATATCTTATATAATTTTCCAGCACTTACTCAATTAGCTATATCAGGTTTCAAACTAAGACAATCTGAAGAAGATTTCACTTTCCTAAAAAACCTCATCGAAGCCTATTACCTGACAAACCCAACATTTGAACTTTCTTTTTTT
>JABDBK010000106.1:0-84 GCA_013288655.1 Gammaproteobacteria bacterium
TTAATGTTAGGCATGCATGTTTTTACAGCATTTATAATTGCACTCTTATTTTCGTCACTAATGTGTAGCCCTAAATAGATAGCA
>JABDBK010000106.1:119-2578 GCA_013288655.1 Gammaproteobacteria bacterium
CCTTCTAACAAGAGACCTATGAACCGCCATTCCTTTTCCCAATTTAAGTCCGTATGTTTAGTTAAGAGAATTTTTTGAAAAAGTTTAAAACGAAAATCCAAATTATCCATGTCGGTAAACATGCCTATAGCTTCTCTTGCTGTAAATAAAGCCCCCCTAGTATTTTTACCGTTATACTTCACTGGATGTAATCTTGTTCCATATTCATGGCGAGGAAACTGAAAAGCTAAGGCAACGCCAGCATGCCGTTTAGCATGATTAGCCCATGCTCCTACGGCATCTGAAGGATGGCAATTTGAAAAGCAATAAATATACAAATTCTTTCGTTGCTTGTCTAAGTGATTATTAAAATTCTCCATTGTATAGAGCTTATCCTTTTCCAGACCTTTAGATACCGCCTTTTTAACTCGAGCCAATCTATCAGTTATTGAGAGTTGATTAAGTATCTTTACACCATCAAAATTTGCAAATATTGGGTGGCCATTCTCATAAAACGAAAGTAATTGTCTGCTAAACCAATCAAAGTGTTTTTCCTTGCTCAGGTCTATAAAGAAAGGACTGTGGTCAATTTCAAATGCATCGCTGCAGCTTGTCACTTTTGATGGGTTAAATCTCAAACTCATAAGGATGCTTAAGACCGCCTCTACACTTGTAAAATGAAATAATTGCTTAGGAACATTGCTCGGCATTATGCGCTCTCTTTAACAACTTTATTATCTTCAAAATTTATTTTGGTCACCCTATTGGTCACCCGAAACAAAAAATCTTAGATTTCACAAAGATGATATTCAAAAATTTGCTTATTTTTCAAAGCGTCCCGGAGAGGATTCGAACCTCCGACCTGCCCCTTAGGAGGGGGCTGCGCTATCCATCTGTGCCACCGGGACGTGTGATAGAAGGATACTGTATATAATAGGAGATTACAAAAAAAGTGGTACCGAGAGTCGGAGTCGAACCGACACGGTGTCGCCACCACCGGATTTTGAGTCCGGCGCGTCTACCAGTTCCGCCATCCCGGCACTTTTTTGAAGAGCGAAGTATAACAAAGTTTGGCTGGACGTCAATGTTTAAAACATCTCCATAGGGTCCACATCCAAAGACCAACGTATACGATGCTTCATGGAAATTTGATCCATATCAGGCACTACATGTTTTAAATAATTCTGTAACTGCGGACGCAATTTTGCCTGTATCAATAATTGAGCGCGATATCGACCCGCACGACGAGGCATAGGCGCAGGAATAGGGCCTAAAACCTGTAAATTCTTGTCCGAAGGACTTATCAAATCCTTAACTTGCTGCAAAAAATCCGTTGCGTGCTGGAGGTTATATGCTTCTGCTCTAAACAGTGCAAAATAAGCATAAGGAGGAAGTGATGCTGCCGCACGTTCTTTTAACAAACTTCCGGCAAATTTTTCATAACTTTCTTTGAATAATTGATGCAGCAAAGGATGGTCTGGATGGTGAGTTTGAATCATGACTTTACCAGTTTTTTCCATACGTCCAGCTCGGCCTGATACTTGCATAAGCAACTGCCCCATGCGCTCTATGGCACGAAAATCACTGCTAAAAAATCCACCGTCTGCATCTACAATACCCACTAAAGTCACGTTGGGAAAATGATGCCCCTTTGCTAACATTTGTGTTCCGACTAAAATTCGATAATGCCCTGATTGCACACCATCTAATAAAGCTTCCATCGAACCTTTGCGTTGCGTATTATCTCTATCTATACGCGCAATGGGCACATCTGGAAAATATTTTTCTAATGCAAGTTCCAAACGTTCAGTACCCAACCCTACCGGAATTAATTCAGCACAACCACAAACTTCGCAAAGTTTAGGTATAAATTTTTGTGTGTCGCAATGATGACAATGTAATCGTTTAGTATGTTGATGATAAGTCATGCGCATATCACAGCGTTTGCAATTCACCATCCAACCACAACTATGACATAACAAACTAGGCGCAAATCCTCGACGATTTAAAAACAACATCACTTGATTACCTGCTATAAGATGATTTTTTATTTCGTCTAATAATTCTTTCGATAAACCTTGTTCTAAAGGTTTATTACGAATATCGATTACTGTAAACGTTGGCATCATCGCATTACCAGCACGCATGGGTAAAGATAAATAATGAAATTTACCCTGTTCTGCTTTATGCAAGGTTTCGAGCGCAGGAGTCGCTGAACCCAACACAATGGGGATACGATTAAAATGCGCACGCACAATAGCCAGATCACGTGCATGATATCTAAACATATCTTGTTGTTTGTAAGAAATATCATGTTCTTCATCAACAATAATCAAGCCTAAATTTTTAAAAGGTGAAAAAATCGCAGACCTTGTGCCAATCACAATCGCTTTTTTCCCCAATCGAATTTGGCTCCAAGCATGCAAACGCTGTTTTTCAGTTAATCCAGAGTGTAATGCGATCACGGGCACAGAAAAACG
>JABDBK010000107.1 GCA_013288655.1 Gammaproteobacteria bacterium
GTGACATGAGGCGAGCTTGTAAACCCATGTGTGAATCACCCATTTCGCCTTCAATTTCCGCTTTGGGAGTGAGAGCTGCCACGGAATCGATGACGACGATATCGACCGCGCTGGAACGTACTAACATGTCGGTAATTTCGAGCGCTTGTTCACCTGTGTCAGGTTGCGAAACGAGTAAATCATCGACATTGACGCCCAATTTTTTCGCATAGTTGGGGTCAAGTGCATGTTCAGCGTCCACAAATGCAGCAGTGCCTCCCGTGCGTTGACAAGCAGCAATGACTTGTAAAGTGAGGGTCGTTTTACCAGAAGACTCTGGGCCATAAATTTCAACAATACGACCACGAGGCAAGCCGCCTGCGCCCAGTGCTATGTCAAGAGTGAGTGAGCCTGTAGAGACGACTTCGATGTCATGAGGTGTGGTAGCATCACCTAAACGCATGACAGAGCCTTTACCAAATTGGCGTTCGATTTGGCTTAATGCGGCGCCTAGTGCTTTTTTTCTGTTTTCTTCCATTGGAGAATCCTTAAGTCAAGAGATGGTGGAGTGTGGTTGGTTCAATATCATGGCGATGAGATCGCATTTGAATCTTGTTTTCATTAGGATAAATCAATTATAGAGAAGTTTACAAGTCACAAATCAGAAAAGTTTATGGTTGCTTTAAGTTGCTATTTGTCTAAGCTAGTTGATTTGTACCCTATGATAGTGTACAGTTATATTTATAAGGAGACCTACTTTTGGATATTTTTACCGTTATTCTGACGGAACAAGCAAAACGTGATTTATTGAAAGTACCAGGATATATCCGAAGAAAACTACAAGCCTGGGTTGATGATATTGAAACAGATGGATTAAGTGAAGTCAGAAAAATTCCTGGATATCATGATGAACCTTTAAAAGGAAAAAAAAGAGTAGGGCAGCGATCAATTAGGCTAAATAAAGCTTATCGTGCTTTTTATATAATCGATCGAGATGGCAAAATTGAAGTAATTAAGATAGTGGAGGTCAATAAACATGAGTACTAAGAAAAAACCAAGTGATGCTGCTAAATTTCTGGAAAAGCTTACGGGTAGTAAATTGACTTTAGGAAATTTATTATTAGCCATTCGCCAGGGCGAAGAGGTATCGCAGGTTGAGTTTGCTAAATTACTCGGAATTTCCCGGCAGTATTTATGTGATATAGAACATAGCAGACGTTTTGTAAGCCCTCGTGGAGCAGCAGAATTTGCTAAAAAATTAGGCTATTCTCAAAAACAATTTGTTAGATTATGCTTGCAAGAACTACTTGATCGTGATGAATTAAATTTAAGTGTCGATATTCAAGATGCTGCTTAACATTGGCTAAAATGATTAGCTTTGCATGCGTTAAGTAGTTGTTGTAAAGCAGCCACAATCGATTGTTCACGGATCGAATATCGATCACCTGGAAAAAGATAGGACTTTGCATTGACTTGGTTTTCCTTGGTGGCAGTTGCAATCCAAACCAGACCTACCGGTTTATCAGTGCTTCCACCATCAGGTCCTGCAATGCCAGTGATAGCAGCACTTATATGTGCAGGGCTGTGTTGTAGTGCGCCAAGAGCCATTTCATGAGCAGTTTCTGCGCTTACCGCACCAAATTTTGTTAAAGTTGCTGCTTTTACTCCTAATAATTCTTGTTTTGCCTGATTGCTGTAAGTCACTAAACCACGTTCAAACCATATGGAACTGCCAGGTATAGAAGTTATCCAATAAGAAAGTCCGCCACCTGTACAAGATTCAGCCGTGACGCATTGCCAACGTCGTTCGGTTAAAACTTTACCGAGTTTTTCCACCAATAATGTTATTTGATTTGTCATGTGATTTACCTATACTTGCGTTTAATCCATTAATGATGATTTTATCATGACCCAACAATTAGAATTGATCAAGCATCACACACCTATGATGCAACAATATTTACGCATTAAAGCAGATTATCCAGATACCTTATTGTTTTATCGTATGGGTGATTTTTATGAATTGTTCTTTGAAGATGCGCAAAAAGTAGCGCGTCTTTTAGATATTACTTTAACAGCGCGCGGACAATCGGGCGGAAAACCGATTCCTATGGCGGGGGTGCCATTTCATGCAGCCGAATCTTATATGGCGAGATTGTTACGTCAAGGTTTATCCATTGCGGTATGTGAGCAAGTGGGCGATCCTAAAACGAGTGTAGGCCCAGTTGAACGCCAAGTCGCGCGTTTATTAACACCTGGTACAGTCAGTGATGCAGCATTTTTAGATGATAAACAAGATAATCTTTTGGTTGCAGTGCATGCGGAACGAGATAAATTTGGCATTGCCTATCTTGATATCAGCAATGGAAGATTTTATGTATTAGAAGTCCAAGGTATAGAAGCACTTCATAGTGAAATAGAACGTTTACAACCCACCGAGTTACTTGTCAGTGAGGAGCTTAATATTTCAATGTTAACTGGGCGAGTTGGAATGTTGCGTAAAAGACCGCCTTGGGAATTTGAATTCGATACATCATTACGTTTA